>NZ_JBTEKS010000082.1:0-14012 GCF_054333355.1 Methylomagnum sp.
ATCATGATGAAAATCGTGGGCTGAAGCCCACTCCCACGAGATAGTGTAACCGGGGAAAGTATCGCGGCAGAGTGTTTGGCCGCGAGGCGCTTTTGACGCTTTAAGTCTGTTTGTGTCACGATCCCAACCGGATTCGGAACACTTCCGCCCGCAAGAGAAAACGCCCATGGCAAAGCCCTCGAAAATACTCATCGGCGTGTTGTTCCTGCTATCCGGCCTGTGCCAGCTCGGTTCCGCCTTGGCCTTCAAACTCATCACCGAGGAAGAGGCCAAGCTGCCCGACGACATCATCGAGGACCGTTTGCGCGACCCGTTCCCCGGCCCGGTCATCAACATCCTTGGCTGCCCCAAGGAAGCCTACGCCTTCCCCGTGGAATTGAAGGCCCGACATCGACCTGGATAGCCTCCGCCGCTGTGGATAAGTGAAGTCCAGCGCATCGCCCAGCCCGGTCAGGTTGGCGAGGGAGCCGGCAGCCCGAAGGCTTCGGCACCGATGGACGGCGGGCGGAAGTTGTCGCCGAAAAAACTCAGGCGGTGGGGGCGGGCGCGGGCCACTTCCACATCGAGAATGCCGTGGCCGGGCGAGGCACCGGGCAGGATGCGCCCGTTCATGCGGCTGACCAGCGGGTCGGACGGCAATAGTTGGAAGCGGCCCTCCAGCGCCTTCAAATTCAAGGGCCGCTCGGGATCGCCTGGCAGCCGGTTGCCGAGGTTATTCAATATATTGAGACGCTAGTGTTAATTGGCAAAGCGCCTGTCTTATGTTAATCCATCGGTTGATTTATTTAGAATCAGCATCGGATTTTTGAAGTGACATATTCGGTCCTGATTTGGTGAATATTCACCATTTTCGGTGGTAATTCCAGGCTTGCTGGCGTTGGGCGGGATAACTTAATCTGTGTCCGAAATTGAGCGGTGGCGGCTTTGATGTGATTTCCATCAAGCGCGGGTATCGGCAGATTCAGCATGAAGAATAAACCTGCCACCCTGCCGGGGCAGGAAAGATTTGATGTGGGTCAAGTTTATGAATGCACTTCCCTCCCTCGCCATGGTAGGCAAACAATCAGAACGTTTAAGCAACGATAAGATAAACGGGGTACGCAACCATGAGCGAACGTAGAAAATATTATAGAAAGCGGCTCAGCGGGGTTGGCTATGTTGTGGAGAATAAAGAAGCCCGCAGATTCCAATTAGAGGATTTATCGCTGGATGGACTCGGTGCCTGTTTCGAAGCTAAGCCCACGCTGCAACCGGGCGATATTGTGCGCATTTGCCTGCCAGATTTGGGGCTACAGGGCCTCGTCACGGTGATGCGCTTGGCACCCACATTGGGAAGTCAGTTTTCCGTCGGTTTTTGTTTCAGTCACGCGATGTTGCATCCCATGGCGGCTTAAGTCGCGTTTAATGGGTAATCCCGCATGGCTGTATTAAACTGGATATTCATCCATATTATCGGCAATTAACTGTGTTTATAGTCAAATGCATACCTGATCAGCAAGCATCCTCAGTGTAGCTTGCCGAGATGGCAAGTGTTTGATTGTCCGTCCGAAATCGAAGGGGATTTTTCGCTTGCGTCGAGTCCGGTCCCTATTCGCCGTCCAAGGGCTTCGATAAGCTCCAAAAGAAACTACGCGCCATCCATCCCAGTCCCAAGAACACGGCCTATTCGATCGATCCGGTCGATAGCTGCTCCTAACGCCCTGTGGGAGCGGTTGCACTGGAGCGTGGGCCTCTGGCCCGCGAGCGGGCGGGACGCCCGCGCTCCGACCACATCGCCGCCAATCAAATTAACCCACCTCCGGGCACTCACAAGAATTAAGGGGTCCAAACCCACGCGGCTTTACGATACGCTACGCCTCAATTTGAACGACCTTGAGGACGCCACCTTGACCAACCGAATCCTTGCCCCGTTATTCATCGTCCTGCTCGGCTTGACCGCTGGCGGCTGTGTGACCAATCCCATCACGGGCCGCAACCAAGCCATGCTGGTGACGGACACCCAGGCCGCCCAGCAATCGGCCCTGGCTTATAACCAACTGCTCTCGGAGGCTTCCAAGCAAAGGGCCTTGGACGCCGACCCGGCTACCACCTCGCGGGTGCAGGCCATCGCCCGCCCGGTGATCGAAGAGGCCATGGCGAAGCGGCCCGAAACCCGCCAATGGCAATGGGATGTTCACGTCCTGCAAAGCGACGAGGTGAACGCCTGGTGCATGGCGGGCGGCAAGATCGCGGTTTACGCGGGCCTGTTGCAACAGGTCCGTCCCACCGACGACGAACTGGCCCAGGTGTTGGGCCACGAAATCGCCCACGCCCTGCTTTCCCACCAAGCCGAAAAGATGTCCCGCCAGCAGATGCAGCAAATGGGCATGGGCGCGGCGGTGTTGGCCGGTCAGGTGGCTGGTTACAACGTGTCGGGCTTGGCCGGGCTGGCGGATCAACTCGCCACGCTGGGCCTGCAATTGCCCAACAGCCGGGAGGCGGAAAGCGAGGCGGACAGCGTGGGGATCGAACTGGCGGCCCGCGCCGGTTTCAATCCCACCGCCGCCGTGAGCCTGTGGGAGAAGATGATGCAAGTGGGCGGCGGCAATGGCCCGGAATGGCTCAGCACCCACCCCAATCCCCAGACCCGCATCGCCGCCATGAAGACCAAGGCCGAGCAGTTGATGCCGGTGTATGAGGCCAGCCGGGGACAGCGGCCAAGCCAGTGAAGACGTGGTGAGTGGCGACCCGTCCCCACGCGGCGTCCACTGCCGTTAAGTTAAGGCGATTTCCGAAAATGCTTGTCACCGTTGATCTGGATGTAGGATGGGTAGAGCGTACTCGCGAAACCCATCGAGCCGGAGACAGGGTGATGGGTTTCGCTTCGCTCTACCCATCCTACAGGTATGTCTTTTCCTGGAAATTGCCTAAGAACCCTCTCCCTCCGGGAGAGGGGAGAGCGTAGCGAGGCGCGCGCAGCCGGATCAAAATAGGATTTCTTCCTTTGAAATCATTAGTTTGAACTCCCCTCACCCCCAACCCTCTCCCAAGGGGGAGAGGGAGTAAAAAAGGCTTAACTTAACGGCGGTGAAGCTCCGCCTGGAAACCAGTGAAAAGCCTCTTCCAACGCCCATGCCCCACCCCCCCCAATTCCCCTTCTTCATCCTCCTATTCCTCACCGCCTGCGACGGCAACCGCTCGGAATATCAAGCCGTCGGCACCTTGGAATGGGACCGCGTGGAACTCATCGCCGAAGTCTCCGAATCCATCCTCGAACTAGCCGCCAAGGAAGGCGAATGGGTGGAGGCGGGCCGGCCATTGCTGCAACTCGACCCAGCCCGCCGCCTAGCCTTGCTGAACCAAGCCCAGGCGGCGCGGGCACAGGCGGCGGCGCGGCTGCTGGAATTGCAGCGGGGACCACGGGGCGAGGACATCGAACAGGCCAAGGCCCGCTTCGCCGGGGCCGAGCAAGTGCTGAGCGCCCGCGTCCGCGAGTACGAGCGGCAGGCCGAAATCCTCAAGCGCAAACTGGCCAGCCCCGACGCGGTGGACCGGGCGCGGGCCGAGCGGGACGCAGCCCAGGCGGAACGGGACACCGCCGAGGCCAATCTGCGGGAATTGCGGGCCGGGACGCGGAAGGAGCAAATCGAACAAGCCCGCCACGCCCTGGCCGAAGCCGAGGCCACCGTCCGGCGCTATGAAATCGACCTCGCCCACCTGACGGTCAAAGCGCCCGTGCCGGGCCGGGTGGATAGCTTCCCATTGCAACCCGGCAACCAGCCCCAAGCGGGCAAGGTGGTCGCGACCCTGCTGTCGGGCCAACCCTATGCGCGGGTGTATATCCCCGAGCCACTGCGGGCGCGGGTGAAGCCGGGCGACCCGGCCCGCCTCCATGTGGATGGACTTGCCCAAGCCTTCGAGGGGCGGGTGCGGATGGTGGAAGCCGACCCGAGCTTCACGCCGTTCTATGCGCTCACCGAACGGGACCGCAAGCACCTGAGCTACGTCGCCAAGATCGACTTCGTCGGCCCGTCGCGAGACCTGCCCGCCGGGTTGCCGGTGCAGGCCGACCTGCCGGAGTCCCAGGCCAGCGGCGCGGATCAGCCGTGACCGACTACGCCATCCGCACCCATGGCTTGACCCGCCGCTTCGGGGCCGTCACCGCCGTGGACCATGTGGACCTCGCCATTCCCCGCGCCAGCATCTACGGCTTCCTCGGACCCAACGGCTCCGGCAAGTCCACCACCATCCGCATGTTGTGCGGACTCATCGACCCCACGGAAGGCGAGGCGGAAGTGCTGGGTTCCCGGATTCCCGGCGAGGTGGAGGCCATCAAGCGCAAGATTGGCTACATGACCCAGCGCTTTTCCCTGTACGAAGACTTGACGGTGCGGGAGAACCTGGAATTCATGGCCGACATTTATTCCCTGCCCCGTCCGAAGGCGCGGGCACGCATCGCCGAGTTGCTGGAGAAATACTCCCTGGCGGATTTGCAAAAGCAATGGGCGGGCACCCTCAGCGGCGGACAGAAGCAACGGCTGGCCCTGGCCGCCACGACCCTGCACGAGCCGGAATTGCTGTTCCTGGACGAACCCACCAGCGCGGTGGACCCGCAGAGTCGGCGGGATTTCTGGGAGAACCTGTTCGAACTTTCCGAACGGGACACCACGATTCTGGTCTCGACCCATTACATGGACGAGGCGGAACGCTGCCATTTCTTGGGGATTCTGGACCGGGGCCGGCTGGTGGCCGACGGCTCGCCGCAGGACTTGGAGCGGGGCTTGAACGCCGCCGTGGTGGAGATGGAGTGCGCCGATCCCCGCGCCGTGCGCCGCTTGCTGACGGCGCGCCCGGAAATCCAGGGCGTGACCCAGCTTGGCTTGCGGCTGCGGGTGCTGCTGGATCGCGCCTTGCCCGACCCTCTGGCGCATGTGCGGGCATTGCTGGCCGGGCAGGAGTTCGAGGCCCGCGCCACCCATGCCAATTTGGAGGATGTGTTTGTCTCGGCCACCGGCAATCACGACCGGGAATCCCACCGATGACCAGCCTCCTCCGCCTCCTCGCCATCATGCGCAAGGAAATCCGCCAACTCCGGCGGGACCGGCTCACCTTCGGCATGATCGTCGGCATCCCCATCCTGCAAATCACCCTGTTCGGCTTCGCCATCAACACCGACGTGCGCCACCTCCGCGCCGCCGTGGCCGACCAGTCCGGCGTGCAGGTGGCCCGCCTGCTCGCCGCCGACGCGGAAGCCTCGCAAGTCATCCAGATCACCCACCGCGTCCACACCCCTGAGCAACTGGAAGACCTGCTGCGGCGGGGCGACATCGCCGTGGGCATCTTCATCCCCGCCGACTTCGCGGAGCGCGTGCAAAACGACCGCCGGGTCGCCGCCCAGTTGCTCATCGACGGCTCCGACCCCTTGATCCTCGCCGCCGCCCGCCAACTCACCGGGATGGAACTGCGCTACGAAACCGCCACGGCGCCATCGCCGCGCCCGCCGCTGTTCGAAATCCGCAACTATTACAACCCGGAGCGCCGCTCGGCGGTGAACATCGTGCCGGGCCTGATCGGCGTCATCCTCACCATGACCATGGTGCTGTTCACCGCCGTCGCCATCGTCCGCGAGCGGGAGCGCGGCAACCTGGAATTGCTCATCAACACGCCGGTGCGCAACGTCGAGTTGATGGTGGGCAAGATCATCCCCTACATCGTCATCGGGCTGACCCAGGTGACGATCATCCTGTTGCTCGGCGTGTTCCTGTTCCATGTCCCCATCGTCGGCAGCCTCGCCGATGTCTATCTCGCCGCGCTGACCTTCATCGCCGCCAATCTCACCATGGGCCTGACCATTTCCACCCTGGCGAAGACCCAGTTCCAGGCCATGCAGACCACCTTCTTCTTCTTCCTGCCGTCCATCCTGCTGTCCGGCTTCATGTTCCCGTTCGACGGAATGCCCCGCGCCGCCCAAATCATCGCCGAGGGCTTGCCGCTGACTCATTTCGTGCGGCTGATCCGGGGCGTCATGCTGCGTGGGGCCGGCATCGGCGAATTGCTGCCGGAAGTCGGCGCCCTGCTGGTTTTCGCGGGGTTGATGCTGACCGTGGCGGTGTTGCGCTTTAGGAAGCGACTGGACTGACCGCGGACCGCGCCCGCGATAAAAAGCCGTTCACACCGTGATGCCCCGGTGTGAATGGCTTTTTTATTGCCCGAAAACTTTTGGTCTATCTATTTTTGATCTAGGCACGGCACGTCTCTTATTAATAACGATCATGGATCGAACATGCCAGAAACGATTCAATAACAATTATCGAGACATCGCATTTATTGATAAAAACTCATTCGGCATACCGTCGGCCAATAACTAAAACTTAATTATTAAAAATAATTCACAAAACTCGGCTTGATATTTTCATTAAGTTTACATGTTTCTATTGGCGGTTTAGGAACCGTATCGCAACAATAGGTGTTCTTACCTAAGGATTCTTGCCATGATTTTTCTTAAACTTCACACCAACGCAAACCTCATACACCTTCGATGGGCATCGGAAATTACGTAACAAGAAAACGCTGACGTAAAAACGCTGACTAGTTTTAACATAAGGATAACAGTGCCCAAGAATTCGGGCCTGATTACTATTTACTTACCCAAGGATTGGCTATGGAAGGCATCAATAATGAAGCTTGTGTATCTTTCGGTGATATACCTCAATCCGAATCCAATACTCGCCGTAATTATTCAACACGCATGGGCCAAACTCATGGCCGCTCGACTCACCAGAACCGATGGATATATGGCGTCATAAATAAGCCATCTGTTCCAGCGCGAATAAAGGCGTATTCGGACATAAAGAACATCATCATCCATGAACGGATACGCGCCGACCGGAATCATCATGGATTTTCGCTGCTGATATTCGAGATTGATAATCAAGCTGATAATCCCGACGCAAATCTCTCCAATAGCGTGCCACTGGAACGAATCCGTTCCACCGACTTTGTCGGGCATTTTCACAAAAATCGGCTGGCTCTGGTATTGCCTTACACAAAGCGCGAAGAGGCCCAAATTCTCGCCAGGGAGATGGTTGGATTAGCTTACGTCAAAGATTTGATATTAACCTATAAGATTCACAGCTACCCGGACGATTTAGAATCCATAGACAGCGAACTTCAGAATGGAGATAAGCAGGAGGCTGGTTATGGAGGGTCTGGGCCGGAAAAACCTATCTCATGTATGGCTGAAGGTTTTGCGGACATCATAAACACCCCTATACCCTTGTGGAAGAAGACATTTGACATCACCATGGCGGGTCTCCTTGTCCTATTATTGCTACCCGTTTTTTTGGGGGTGGCCGTAATAATCAAACTGTTCTCGCCCGGTCCCGTCTTATATTCACAAATGCGCGTCGGTTATAAGGGGAGACAGTTCAGGATGTGGAAATTCAGAACCATGAAACAGGATTCCACCGAGACGGTGCATAAGGAATATCTAGCCGCCTTAATTGGCTCGGAAACCCCCATGACCAAGCTCGACAGCGCCAAGGATTCGAGAATCATCCCCGGCGGAAGAGTTCTACGGGCCACCGGGTTGGATGAATTGCCCCAGTTATTCAATGTATTACGAGGTGAAATGAGCTTGGTGGGACCGAGACCCTCGCTGCCTTATGAAGCCGAACAATATCAACCCTGGCACCATCGCCGCTTCGATGTGTTGCCGGGATTAACTGGCCTATGGCAAGTCAGTGGCAAAAATAAAACCACGTTCCTCGAAATGATAAAACTGGACATCGCTTACGCGCAGCAGCAGTCGCCAACGCTGGACGCGATGATTTTCGTGAAAACCATCCCGGTGGTTTTGGATCAAGTGCGGGAGCATTTCAACCGTAGGAAAGGAGGCAACAGCCGGCTTGAATGAAATCGAAAGTGGCGTGGATTTCTCAAGGATTAAAATGACCAGCGGTCATTAAAACGAGAACGCTATCCACTAAGTAACAATGACAAAACGCCTGAGCGAGCGCATGTGTTTTGTCGACATAGGATCAACAATAAGTTAAATGGAGATAAGTCAATGGAGCGCACACTTAATATCGGAGTCGTAGGATGCGGGTATTGGGGTCCAAATTTAATAAGAAACTTTCAATCCCATCATGACTGCCGAGTGAAACGGGTCTGTGATTTCGACGAAAACCGGCTGTCGCATATCAAAAGCCTATACCCGGATGTGGAAACGGGCACCTCCTACTCGGCGCTGACCGAAGATAGTGAAATCGACGCCATTGTGATCGCCACGCCGGTTAGCACGCATCACAGATTGGCAAAACAAAGCCTATCCGAAGGTAAGCACACATTCATAGAAAAACCCATGGCCGCTTCCGCCAAGGAATGCCACGAGTTAAAGGATTTAGCGGATAGCAAATCCCTCACGCTAATGATTGGACATACCTTTCTCTATAGCAGCCCAGTCAGAAAGGTCAAGGAAATCATCGACAGCGGAGAAATCGGCGAGGTCTTATATATCAGGTCGGCCCGCCTGAATCTTGGCCTGTTCCAGAAGGATATTAATGTCGCTTGGGATTTGGCCCCCCATGACATTTCAATCATTCTGTATTTGCTTGAGGAAGCCCCTATTTCTGTGAATTGCCAGGGGAAGGCCCATATTAATCAAGGGGTTGAAGATATCGTCAACCTGTCGATGAATTTCGCCTCCGGCAGTTTCGCCATTGTTCAGAATAGCTGGCTCGATCCAAAGAAAGTCAGAACCATGACTATCGTCGGCAGCAAAGGGATGATCGTTTACGATGATAACGAGCCGCTGGAAAAAATCAGAATCTATGATGTCAGGGTGGAAGTGCCGCCTTATTACGAGAATTTCGCAGAATTCCAATACTCCTACCATTACGGCGATGTGCGTGTCCCATTCATTAAGCAGACCGAGCCACTGAAAGTGGAATGTCGGCATTTTCTCGACTGCATCAGGACCGGCGATAATCCCATATCCGGCAGCATCGAAGGATTGCGGGTAGTCGAGATTCTCGAAGCGTCCTCGAAGTCCATCAAGGAAAACCGGCAAATACATATCGACTTCCAGAAAGTACTTGCCCAGCCCGGCGGGTTTGAGGAGTCGGCACCGATGCGAAAAGACATGGATGGAAAACTGACAACCGCCAGAGTGGCCGTCGGCTAAACCGACCTGCCACGGGCACAAGGACGTGCCATTTATCGAATAAAAAACCCCACGGGCTGTTTGGTCCGTGGGAAACAATTCTCCCAATAAGCAACCGCCATGAGTTTAAAAGCCTTTGGTAAAGGAGCGGCAATATATGCCGTCGGAAATCTTTTTCTGCGAGGTATCGTGTTTCTGTTGATACCCGTCTATACCCATGGCTTATCCATTGCCGATTACGGGGTTCTGGCTACGCTGTTGCTAACCATACAAATGCTGAATACGGTGCTGGACCTGGGTTCGCAAAAAGCCTTCGTGCGGTTCGCGGCTGAAAATGGTTCCGAATTACAGCAGCGTGACCTACTGGGTAATTCAATTCTCATCAATATTATCGGCGGTCTACTGGTCTCGGGCATCGTTTTGGGATTCCTATTGCCGTTCTTTGAAATGACATTAAAAGCTGGCGACATCAAAAATCTATTATGGCTGACCTGTGGTGCCGCGCTAAGTCAGTCTCTTTACCTCAACACGGTGGCTTATTACCGAGCCAGGAATGAAAGTATCAAATATTTAATCGCTTGCTTGCCCGCGCCTATGGCTTTGGTCATCGCCAACCTATGGCTGTTATTCGTGGAGGGCAAGGGAATCGAAGGCGCTTTAATGGCGAATATATTTTGCTATGGATTCGCCTGGCTGTTGATTGCTGTCGTCATATTTTCAAGGCGACTACCGAGGATCACTTGGCGTCAATTATCCAAGCTATTCAAATTCGGCTTCCCGCTTATATTTGTTTCGCCGACCAATTTAATCCTCGATACATTCGCCGCCTATTTGCTTAATTACAAGTTTTCATCAGAGGCGGTCGCGATTTATTCCTTGGCTCAAAAACTGGCCCAAATCGTTGAGATGCTATTCACTCTGCCGTTTTTAATGGCTTACGAGCCATATGTTTATTCAAATGCGTCGCGACCCGGCATACAAACTGCCATGGGCCGTCTTCTGACTTACTTGATTTTGGGTTTCATTCTGTTTTCGATCATTATCATACTGGCCGCGCCATTTCTAATAAGCCTCGCAGCGCCTCCCCAGTATTACCCCGCCTATGAAGTATTATTCCTATTGCTTCCGGGGGTGGGCGTGACAGCGGTTTATTACTTCTCACAATCCTTGCTGTACATAAAAAACAGGACCAGCTTAGCCGCCGTGATCGTGCCTTGCTTGACGGCGCTTAGCCTGCTTCTGAATTATGACTTGACCTCCACTTATGCACAGTATGGCTCCGCCGCCGCTTATTCGATAACCCAAGCCACCATTGCTTTAATCATGCTGACCGTGGGGCTACGGATATTCCCTATTAAAATCGAGATAGTCCGCCTGATGGTCACGCTGGGTCTCGCGGTATTGTTTTTGGCTGGCACTTACCGGCTCCATGAAATGGAGAGCCTTGTCTATTATGGAATCACCTCGGGAACCCTGCTGCTGGTTTTAATGCTGATGTATTTATGCAAGTTCTTCAAGGAGGATGAGGTGTTGTTTTTTAAAAGGCTATTATTGTTGCCGAAGCCAACTAGGGGGTAGGGGGGCCATGACCGCAACCCACTCCACCAAGCCCCCGGACCGCATTAATTAAGGAAAACCCACGCCATGGACATGGTGATACTGATATTCGCCGCAATTGATGCACTACTGCTGGCCGCATTGGTGTTGGTGTGGTGTACCGATAATTATCTACTGGCCTTGGCCTTGGTGTTTATTTCCCCACTGATTTCAGCCGTGGGTGTCCCCAATGGGCCGGGCGATTCTCCCGAGGTGCAAGCGCCAGGATTATTATCGGCGCTCAGAATAGGTGTTCTATTCATAGCCGGACTAGCGGGCTTGTTGGTCTGGCTGAGATCAGGCGCACCGAAAATCCCTACCCATTTAAAACTGCTGGGCTTATTTATTCTATTCTCGGTTTTGTCCGTCACTTATTCGATTGATCCGACATATACCTTCACGCGTTCCAGCGCTTTTGCATTCCTCTATGTATTCTTGCTTGGCTTCAATACTTGGCTTAATAGCTTGTCGCGGCTTTATTCGGTGTTGCAGTGCTTTTTTATATGCCTAGCCATGATCGCGTTTATTAATTTGTTGGCGATCCCAATATTTCCTAATGAAGTATGGTATTGGGAAGATGCCCACCGATTCCAAGGTCTGCTCGATCAGCCCAATGGCATGGGCGCTTTATTGATGTTGTCTTATCCGGTGCTGGCATGGAAATATTCACAATCTTCCCGCCCTGGAAAATTCATGGTTCTCGGTATTGTGGCAATAATATTGCCAATGCATATCATGACAGGTTCCCGGGGTTCCATTATTTCTTCCGTGCTCGTATTGATTCTTTGGCAGATAGTTCAGCACCAATACTTAAAAGCACTATTGGTCGCGCTCGCGGTCACGATGACCGCCGTGTCCGTCATCCAATTATTCCCATCCCACTTTCACCGGGAAGATCAGGAAAGCGTGGCGGGCCTGACCGGGCGCGATGAATTTTGGCAAGCGGCGACCCAGTTGGTTTTGGAAAAGCCCATTATCGGGTATGGCTACGGCGTGGAAGGGAAGGTTTGGAGCGATCCACGCTTCAACGAATCAAAAATCACGCTATGGAGCGGCAATGCCCGTAGTTCCTTGCATAACGGATATTTATCCATTGCCATTGGGGGCGGATTATTGTGCCTGTTTATTTGGATTCCGTTGTTAATAATCCCAGTGATTCTATGTGGTCGCGCCCCGCCCTCTATTTATAAAGCCTATGTGATGTCGGTATTAATTGTGGGCTTGGTACTCAATTTCGCCGAAAGCAATATTACCGGCGCAAACACATTCGCAGGCGTAGTTTTCTGGTTGCTATGGATAATAGCAGGACGCCTGACCGCGCTACTTGACATATCCAAGGAGCATTCGGGTTCTAATGCTGAAGATATCATCGTTCAGCCGTCGCCTGGACATGGGCAACGGGAATTCGTTTTTCGCTAATATTTCATGTTTTAACTGATGTGCTTTTTTGTGGGGATTTGCCTATGCATGACTACTGACTGGGTTCCATGGTACAGGACATCACAAGCCATGCTTATCAAGCATGCACGCCTTGCTTTTATCAAGATGGCAGTGTCCTAAAATAGTTTCTTTAAATGCAATACGCCGGGTTATTGAAGCCCGCTGGAGGTTTTTGTGAAAACCAAGTCATGGATGATAAGCTTAATGACGAAAGTCGTGAGTCCGATGTTCCTAGGCCTGTTTATTGGGACTATGTCAGCCAATACAGCCTACGCTTTTCCTGGGGAAGACCGTCCCGAGGAAATTCGACCAAAACCCGTGGGTAACGAGGTAATCAAATATGGTTCTGGTGAGGCGTCAAAAACGGTTTTAAAGCTCCGCGCCATGGCTGAGAAATCCTTCAAATCGATGGCCCGTCTCAGGGCGCAGGCCAGGGTAAAAGCCGCGGCTGGCATTGCTGCGAGTCCCCCGGTGTTATTAAATGCCAACTTCGATCAATTAGCCTCGCCTTCGACCTTGGCGCGTAATTGGGTCGAGGGGGGCGATTGTATGGATGCTTCTTGGGGTGGTTATAAGCTAGTAACCCAAACCGATGCCAACCAGAATTCCAACCGCGTGATGCGGCTTATCGGCAGCGGAAGCTCTCCTTCTTCTTCTGGTTGTCAGATATTGCCCCTCAATCAAGATGCGGCCCGTCCTATTTTCATCGGGGGCTGGATGAAAGGGCAAAGCATCGTGAAGAAACCACGCGCCACCAAGTATGGAGTCTATATAGGCGCTTATTTCGTGCTTCAGGATGGCAGCGCAGTGGAATGCTACAACGTCTTGCGGAATATGGGCACATTCCCCTGGCGCTGGGTTGGACTCAATTCATACGCCGATTGTGGAATCACTCAGCCGATTAGTTTAGTGGCGGTGATTCCCAAGGTGACTGGTGTCCATGGAACGGTATTCGTTGATAACATGCAACTTGTGGACAAAGAGCTAGTGTCTGGATCACCCGCCGGTCAAGTCTCGTTGGTTTTTGACGACGGTTATAAGAGCGATATTACTACCGTTCTTCCCATTCTTGCTGCGCATAACATCCCCGCCACTTCCGCTTTAATTTCCAGCTCGGTGGGAGTGTATAGTGGAACCCTGACCTATGACGAGGCATATTCCTTAATTAAGGCGGGTTGGGACGCGCAATCCCATAGCATCACCCATCCCGACATAACCCAGCTTTCTGACATCGACGCCAAGAAGGAACTGGCGGATTCCCAAGCCACACTCCGAGCCGGTCTGAGTGCGGCGGCACTCAGCCAGGGAGATAATAGTTTTGATTCGACGAGCCAAGCGGCGCATTTTATTTGGCCCATGTCCGCGCTCAATGGCAACACCGTGGGTTGGGCACAACAGAACTACCAATCAGGACGCACCGTTTTTGGCGGGCTTAATGGGTATGGCCTGTATCCTTGGATGATTTATAGCTGGAGTATGGATAGTGCCACGTCACTCGCGGATATACAAACCTGGCTCAATGACGCCTGCGTGAATAAGCGCTGGTTGGTGCTTAGTTCGCATCGCGTTGGCGCTCCCATTGCCGGGCAGGACAACTATTATTCTGTCTCACCTAGCTTTTTGGAGAATGTGGCCCAGTTGATCGAAAATGAAATATCGCATTGTCCCACGCCATTCCATGCGGTTAATTATTCGGCAGGATTTAACAGCTTTGCTGTCAGTCCTTCTGATAAGCCGCTGATTCCTTGAAATCATGAGGGATGATATTCCTTTACTTGATTAGTAGGGAAGCCCAGTGAGTCGCTTTCTTTGTGGGAGCGGTTTTAAAACCCCC
>NZ_JBTEKS010000083.1:0-13873 GCF_054333355.1 Methylomagnum sp.
CGCCTGGGTGAGGCCGCTCGTCTGCCAGGCCTCGATATGCCCCTGCCAATAGGCCGATAACGCCATCGCTCCACCTCGCGCAAAAGGCCGAGCATGACCGGGCGGCTCAGCGGATTACAGATGGGAGCCTTGAAGGCTTACGAAAGAGCCGCACATCCATCGCGAACAATATGGTATCTGTAACGTCAACCTATCTCACGATGGGCTGAAAGGGCGTCAAATAAAGATACCAACCCTTAAACATAATCAGCTTTTCAACATATTGATTGACGAATTTATTTTCCTCGGCAATCCAGGTTTTCGGCACAAAAACCACATCGAAAGGCCGCAACGGGAAGGAAACATGGGGTTGATCCAATGAGGATGATTTAAAGTCCAGCCGATAAGGAATAGGTTTCTCTTCGCCCCGCCTAATCACAATAACGCTGTCGCGGGCCGCCGTTTCCTTAAACCCACCCGCCTTAATAATCGCCTGCCACGCGCTCAACTGACTCGTCAGGTCCACCAGCCCCGGATGCTCCACCTCCCCATCAATAAATACCTGCTGATTCGCAAACCCTCTCACAGCGACATTCACCGTTGGATAACGTAATTTGCCAGAATAACGATTCTCCAAATCGGCGCTTAGCCCGGTAGGTGTCCGCCCAGCGGCATCAACCTCTCCAATTAGCTGCAAAGTGATTTTGCCATCGGGCCTGACGGGCAGATTTTCATTCAATTCTGGATTATAGAAAAACTTGATGTCCAATTGATCGCCCGGCTGAATGGTGTAGGCACCCGGGTTCTTCTGGGTATTCGGCAAAGAAGCGTATTGCAGATCATCGGGAATCCCGCCATGCTGGGAGCTACACCCCGCAATACCACTTATCACTAATATAGCTGTTATTATAATTCGTAAAATGTTGTTCATGATTTAATCCCGCAAAGTGTAGCCGAGTTATCCACTCAATCCCGATGTTTGTGTCTTAAAACACGGGCGGGATTGCCAGCCACAATACTATTGGCGGGCACATCCTTAGTCACAACGCTTCCCGCGCCGACAATGGCATTCTCACCGATGGTAATGCCGCACAATAACGTCACCCCGGAACCAATCGACGCGCCCTTTTTGACCCGTGTGGCGATACATTCCCAATCACTATCGGTCTGCAATTTTCCCTCCGCCGTCGTCGCTCGCGGATAAATATCATTGGTGAAGGTAACGCCATGGCCGATGAAAACATTATCTTCAAGGACTACCCCTTCACAAACAAAGCTATGGCTGGATATTTTGCAATTCGCGCCAATTTTGGCTCCTTTCTGGATCTCCACAAAACATCCAATCTTTGTGTTATCGCCAATTTCGCAACCATATAAGTTGACAAAATGGAATATCTTTACATTCAAACCCAACTTAACATCATCCGAGATTTTCTGTAGGGGGCTAAGTGTAATATCCATAGCAATTTCCTTTTTATGGGTTAATGGTCGGCACTGAATTCAGAATGCGGCGGGGGAAGCAAGCCCTCGTACAAACGCAGTAGGATCTGTTTCTCAGTCTCCCACCAGTAGGCACCACAAGCGGCCATTCCCTGCTCCAGCACACTCAGTCGCAGGGTGGGGTTGGCATAAACCAGCTCGATAACTTTCGCTAAGTCAGCGGCGTCATCCGGCTCAAACAAAAACAAGGAATCCTCGCTGAAGTAATCGAGTACGCCCGGCAAGCGTGACGCGATGGCGGGTATTCCCTTTCGCAAGCACTCAAAAACCCGTGTCGGGGTGGCAATATCAGTGAACGGATTGCGGTTATTCGGAATCACCCCCACATCGGAGATATCCAATGCCGACGCTATGGTTTCCAGTGTGGCATGGCCGTGGTATTGCACTATATCGGCCAATCCAAAATCGGTTCTGAGCCTTAGAAACTCGCCAACGAAATCCCCGTCGCCATACACATGAAACGAGAGATTTGGAATCTTGTTTTTGAGTAAAACCATGGTTTGCAAGGCGGTACTCAAGCCGCTTCGCTCGGTAATTGTGCCATGGCAAATTAACGTCAATGAATCCAATTTGAACGGTCTAGATGATGGCCTGCCAAGCTTGAAGATTCGCTCATCTGGCGAATTCAGCAATACTTGCATCTTGCGAGGGTCACAACCGCGATTGGCGAACAGCTTATGACAGGCCTTATTAGGCACCAACACCTGATCCGCGAAACCCATACACAATCTCTCAAGAACCTTCAACAATGCAATCGCGGAATGATCCTCTTGAACTTTGTATTTTGTAACGAATAGTTCCGGCATTGGATCATGCATATCCAGCAGAACCTTTGAGCCGAATAGCTTGGGAATGAGCGCGGTGAAGACTAGGATTTCAGGTATATTATGAACGTGGACGACGTCATAACGTCGCCGCAAATAAAGCCACGTAAGCATGAAAAAAGCGAGCAGTCCGAACCAGGCATATTCCCAGAGATAACTCAGCTTGCTGTTGCGGGTTTTTACTACGGGTAACCGGTATATATTCACTCCATTGACCGACTCGAAAAACGCCTCGCCGGGCCGTTTTGGTGAAATGACATCGACCGAATAACCAGCCTCTATCAAGGCTTCGGTTTCCCGCCGGGTGCGCGGCTCGGACGGGTAGGAAGAAAACGCCACCATGGCGACCCGCGACTTCATGTCGTTATTCATGCTTATAATTCCTGGGGAATCCTGAAAACATCCGCCAGCCGACCTAGCTGCTCCTTCCGCAGAAAGTCCCTTGCCGCCCGGGGAATCGCCAAGGGTTCCCGTGAAAAAGCGCCGTAGCAATACCCTAACAGCCTAATTAAACTACCAACGAGATAGGGTCTTTCATCGACACGGGAAAAGCATTTCGCCAGTTCAAACAGAGGGTGGAACCCAAAGTAGCTATCGACCCGGCCCAGATCAAAGAAAGGTTTATATTTATGACCAGATGCCGTTCCGCAATGGCGATGGTGCATGACAATGAGTTTGGGGAAGGTTTTGACTTTCCAGCCATACATGCGGGCCATTAAATCCGCCAAAGGGTCTTCCCCGCCTTTGGGTAATGGACGATAACCGCCAATCCGCTCAAAACATTCCCGGCGGAAATTCTGGCTGGCACCCGCAACATTCAAATCAATGGCCTGACGATGGGGGATAACATGTCCACCATGGTTTTCATGGATTAACCCCCCGGCAATACCCAGCTCCGAATCAGCCTGAAAACAAGTCATGATTCTTGAAAAATAATCCGAAGAAAACGTCACATCCGCATCTAAATTGCCTATCACGTCAAATTCACAAGCTTCAAACTCTCGCAAGGCTAGGCGCAAGGCATAAACTTTCGAGCCGAAAGTTCTATCCGCTGTATGATGGGTGCGCAGATAATGGATAAATTCGTATCTGCTGGCATATCGTTTAATAATGGAATCGGTATCGTCAGTGGAGCCGTCACTAATCACCACCCACTTCTTGGGCAATAAGGTTTGAGCCACCACGGATTGCAGCGTTCCTTCGATATACTTTTCTTCGTTACGTGCGGATGTCATTAACACGTAGGAAAATTCTTTGCGAATTCCATTCGACATATTGGTGGTTTCCCTTTGTTGTTGAAGTGCCTGCCGCCTCGGCGCAGCGAAGACGACAGACACATGGATAACTAAAACCGACTACTTATTTGGGACTCGGCGTTGTGGTTGCTCCAAACAGCGTGATGGCATCACTATAAGTCTTGATGTCAAATCCACCATTATTGTAAAAACCTGCCGGACAATTCACGATCACCGTCCTGGTACCATCCTTGACAGACCCAAACTTCATCAAATTCGCGACTTTATCAAGGAATGCCGGGGTTATATCGTACCCGTCCGACGGATCTTCACCTATCGTATGAGCCATGATGAGCGTCCAACGGTTATTATTGCATCCGTCAGACAGCCAGCCCGCCACCGCATCCAGTGTCGTGGCGCTTTCTAAAGTCCAGCTAAGCACCGTCCACGGATACGTTCCGCTGGCATTGTTTGAACCATCCATAGCCGTTCGGCCAGAGCGATAATACTGCTGTGCCAGTCCAAGCGAATTCGCATTGAATGAACCGTAGGGCCAGACAAAGTCCTGTATCGAAATATGGGTTTTGTAGGGTTCTTTATCGGCTAGGAATTGACCATTGGCATCCTTATTACTAGGTATGTTCTGGCGGGCCACACCTGATGGGCCACCGATATTGGTCCGAAGGGCTTCTTGGGATTTCTGAAGCTCATTGATGGCGGCAGTTTGGTTCAGCCTTGGAATATCAGCATGGGTTTTGCTATGCGACAGCACATCCCACCCGCCATTTTTAACCATATCCCATAATTGGGCATAGGTAACGCCGCCGGTTGATCCGATATTGTCGGTAAAGGGAGCCGACGAGGCGGGTATGCCAAGGCTTGCTAATTTAGGGTAGGCGACCGTATAGGTGCTTTTATATCCATCATCAAAAACCAAAGAAAGCGTTGGCTTTTGTGTTGGACGAACTTCTGCCCGTATATTATCGAAATAGGCATTACCGGCGGAGCGGTATAACCGGCCTAGAACTTTGACGCTTGCTATGGGTTCTTCTACATAGCAATCTGCATAGGAATTGACGCCGACGAATCGCCAGTCAAAGCTGCCGACATTGGCTAGGGTTTTGCAATCTAGGGAATCGCCACTGCTCAAAAGAAACCTAACCACCAAGAAAGCGCCGTATCCCGAGCCGGTTCTCGTTATCTTTTCACCTTTTACCCAACCAACCACGTCAACGGGTTGAGAAGTGCCTTGGCTGCCGAATGAAACAGTCTGGCAGCCAGCTGCCGATGTGACGCCACCTGTCAGTTTCATTACCTGGTTTGGTGCGCCCGATGAATTATTGACCGCCACACGGGTGTAAGTGCCCCATCCATTAATACAGCCACTCCCATCCTGCCAATAGGCGGCTTTATTCGCGGTGGTACCCGGCGTTGTGAACTCGCCGTTGTTTAATAACGTGGTAAGCGCTTGGGTCTCGGCCTCCGCTCTTACCCGATTGTCGCCGCCGAGCTTATCCCATTCATCATTAAATGTAGACGCTGATTCATCATCTTTGGTATTAGTTTTTTTCTTCCCGCATTTCAGTTCCGGGTTTAATTTACAGGTCACATCCCGGTTATATCTAATTATCTGCACTTCGGGACGCTTCTTATAAAGGGGTTCTCTCTTGCTTTCTCCTTTTCTAACCGACTCGGCCTCCGCAAACCCTGTTTGTAGTCCTGCGGCCAGCAGGCACAACATCGCCATCCGTGTCCTCTTATCCATTTGCGTACTCCTTTACTCTGTTTAAAGCGGCGTATCAGCAACGATTACTTTCCATGTCGTCACTAAACGACCTATATCATTCCTCAACAATTTAGTGAGATGAATGATTTTGGTTGCCAATTATCACCATTTGTAAGGCGAAACATTCGTTGTTTCGCAGGTGCAATTGTTAAATAACTGGCTGAACCGAGAAAAGTCAGTAGGAATACGTATGCCTCTATCGGGTACCTTTTGCGTGAATGGCGGACCGAGTTCTTCGCCTGCATCAAAGAAATCCAGCCGCTAAGCTAGCGCCAAAGCGGCGTTTGGTGGGTTTTTCCCGTGCCTCCCTGATTGGCTTATCCCATTGGATCAAATAGTTGAGCAAAACACGTAAAAATACTTATAGAAAAGTTTACAAATTCCCCTGATTCTATGAACTCGCTAATGCCCCAGAACGGAATCGTAACGCTTAGGGAATGATTCATGGACAATGCATCTACCAGCCACGATCAGCACAATCTAATAAATCTCCGGGATTTGCTGACGATCCTATTCAAGCGCAAGCATGAGATCGTAATTGTTTTCTTGATCGTCATGTTGGGCGTAATTTCTGCAACCTTGTTAATAGCCCCGACCTATGAGGCCAAGTCGGGCCTGCTGGTCAAGTTTGGGCGGGAATACATGCGGGATTACGCAAATCGCCCCAGCGACCGAGACGCGCCCCCGGTAATTTCTCAGGAGGATGTCATTAACTCGGAGATACAAATCCTCACCAGCCCAGATTTAATCGAAAAGGTTATTGATACCCTGAAAATAGAAAATATATACCCTGACTTGGTGGACAGCCCATCCTCTAGGATCACGCCCGCGCAGGCTGCTGCTATAAAGTTCATGAAAAATCTTAAAGCCGAAGGGATTAAAAATTCGACAGTCATACAGGTTTTATTCCAACACCATGATCCCGCCGTTGCCGCCCAGGCTCTGAACCTGCTTGTGGAATCATTCCGGGAAAAACATCTTCAATTGTTCAGCGAGCCAACCTCTTCTTTTTTAGAAAAGCAGCTTGCCGTTTATGAGCAAAAGCTAAAGGAATCGGAAAAGAATCTGGAAACCTTCAAACAACAGCACCAAGTGTTTTCGTTTGAAGAACAAATGACCTTGCTGCTGAGGCAACGCACAGAACTCGATAATTCTTTGAAATCTGCCCTAGTCCGGGTGGAGGAATTGCAAAAGCGCCTATTTACTTTACGGCGGATTGCGAAAAATGTGCTGGCGAATAAATCTTTTTACACGCAATCCGAACGGGAAAAAATTATTGTGGACGCCAGGGCTAACCTGCTTGACCTGCAATTAAAGGAAAAGCAGTTACAGGCAAAATATGATGAAAGCAGCCCATTAATTAAGCACACCCGTGAGGAAATAGAGCTTGTTCAACAATTCCTCACGGAACAGGATCGGGATGTTTCCACCAAGGTAAAAACGGGCAATATCATCTACCAGGAAATCGAAAAAGATATTGTCCGAACCGAGGCGGAACTAAGCTCCCAACAAGCCAATGTCGCGATTTTGAGCAGCCTATTCACCGACCAGGAAGGCCGGATCGAGGCGCTTAATAAAGACGAAATGGAATTGACCAATCTGAAACGCGCCAAGGATGCCAGCGAAAAGAATTACTTGGGTTATCTCGAACGGGTGGAGTCCGCCCGTATTTCCGATGATATGAATCGCCAGAAAATGGCCAATATAAGTATTATTCATGCGGCGGCCATACCAGCGGAAGCCATTAAACCGAAAAAGGCGCTGAATATTTTAGTTGGCCTGTTGTTGGGTGTGGTGGCTGGCCTTGGGTTCGCTCTGCTGTCCGAGTATTCCTCAAAAACGATATCCGATCCTAAACATGCGGAAACTCGCCTGGGACTGCCGGTACTGGCGACCATCGCCTATAAACCATAACCAAGGAGTCGGCCAAAACTATTGGGATATTATGATGAAACAAGTTAATTATTTACATGGCGTTCATGAGCAATTGCAGCGGTTTTTGGAAAATACCAAGCCGCTGAAACCTGAAAATGTCAAACGCCCGGAATCAAGACCCACCGTTAAGCTCCGCATGGCGGACGAAATTCTTGATCTTTACCACGCCATTTCATCGCTGTTACCGCTTGTTCAGGGCCGCGCCATTGAATTTATCGGTTCCGGTGACGAGGAAGGCACTTCGACTATTGCCAGCGAATTCGCCTGGGTGGCTCATGAGAAGTTCAATAAGTCGGTTCTGATTTTAGACGCCGACTCGCTGAGGCTTAGTCAGCATAGCTTTTTTAATATGGCGCCGGGATTGAGCTGGGATGATGTTCTCAAATCTGGCTCACGATTGGAAACCGCCATTTATCCAGTGGCTGGACCCCGTTTTTGTATCAGTTACCTCACGCAAGTCGATAGCCCCAATACGCTATCGCGATCCCTGATAAATCAGTCCATTGATTATCTACGGGAAAATTTCGACTTGATTATTATTGACCCGCCACCCGCGTTTTATTCTTCTTTGGGCATTGATTGTTGCCGGGCGGTCGATGGGGTGGTGTTAGTCATGGAGGCTGACTCGTCCCGCTGGCCGGTGATCCAAACCATTAAGCAAAAAATACAGCGGGAAGGTGGCAATATCCTGGGGGTAGTGTTCAATAAACGCAGGCATTATATTCCAAACTTTATTTACAAACTTTTATAGCCTAGGGTTCGACTATTTGCCGGACTGATTATCTTGACGGATAACATAAGCTTGTTCGTCTCTTATAGATAGCTCAACTGCAAAACGACGTTTTGCCCCCTCTCCCACGAGACAGGGCTGGGGTGAGGGCGATCAAATGAAGATTTCCTTCCACCGCCATATATATCAAGCTTTTTTCCTTTCCTATCGAGGTGGTTACACGCTTTCCATTGCTAGTATTTCCGCCACAGCCTGAGTCCATACTTCGCCAATTTACTGGCTTAACTTAAAAGGAGTTTACGATGAATGTCCCGTTTCTTGATTTAAAGCAACAGTATCAATCCATCCGGGGTGAAATCACCGAGGCGATTCAAAAGGTTCTCGACAGCGCGGCTTTTGCCGGTGGTCCATTTGTGACTGAGTTCGAGAACGAATTCGCCAATTTCTGTAAAACGGAGTATGCCATTGGTGTAGGCAATGGTACTGATGCCTTGTGGTTGGCTTTATGGGGCTTAGGCGTTATGCCCGGCGACGAGGTGATTACGGTTTCCAACACATTTATCGCCACGGTCGAGGCTATCAGCCTGTGCGGCGCGATACCCGTATTCGTGGACGTTGACCCAGATACTTTAACCATGGACCCAAAGCGTATCGAAGCCGCTATCACCACGAAAACAAAGGCGATTATCCCGGTTCATTTATACGGTCAAATGGCCGATATGGACCCGATCATGGCTATTGCCCGCAAGCATCACCTGGTGGTGGTTGAGGATGCCGCTCAAGCCCATGGCGCAGAATATAAAGGTCGCCTTGCGGGTTCGATTGGCGATGCCGGGTGCTTTAGTTTCTACCCCGGAAAGAATCTTGGTGCTTATGGTGAAGCCGGCGCGGTCGTCACCAATCACTCGGAATTGGCCCGCGTTATTCGGATATTGCGCGAGCATGGGCAATCGAAAAAGTATTACCACGAAAAAATAGGCTGGAATGCCCGTATGGACGGTATTCAAGGGGCGGTGCTGAGTGTGAAGTTGAAGTATCTGGCGGGCTGGAATGAAGCGAGGCGCCAACATGCCGCCGCTTATTCCCACTTGCTGTCCGGCATTGAATCAATCCGCTTGCCCGTGGAAGCAGCTTATGCCAAGCATGTTTATCATGTCTACCCTATTCATATCGAAAATAGGGATAATTTCATTAAGGTGATGGGCGATAAAGGTATTCATTGTGGTATCCATTACCCAGTTCCGGTGCATCGTCAAGAGGCTTATGCCCACCTCGGCCTACCGGCAGGCAGCTTTCCGATTTCGGAAAAATCCGCCCAGTCAGTGGTATCCTTGCCTATGTTTTCGGAGCTTGGCTCCCTGGATATTGAATATATCGTGGAAAACGTAAGGGCTTACTGCGATAACCTGTAGGTTGTTAGCCAATCGACGGATAGCATCCCGGTCAGGGATGTTATCCGTTTTGTTATTTAATTCATGGACGAGCATGGTATGGATAGCGGCGGAAGCAAAGCTTCACATTTGGTCGGCCTCACCCCAACCCTCTCCCGTGGAAAGAGGGGTCAGTATGCTGCTTTACCAGTTGAGTTATCTATATCTGGATTTACTAGGAGGAGGGCATCAGGAATGTTTAATCCACGCGGCACCAGAATTAAGCGGTTTATCGCAATTACCCTTGCATTGGTTTCCACCCTGCCTTTAGCCCACCTTTCCGCCGAACCATTTCCTCTCCCGCCCACCGGAACGCTTTACCATGGGGTTTACCCTGGTGGAATAACGGGTAACGAAGACGATATAAGTCCCGCCGATGTCACGGCTTATGAAACTTCCGTCAACAAAAAAGCGGCCTGGGTTTATTTTTCTAATAATTGGTATCAGGATAGAAAGTTTCCCTTGTCCACCGCCAGTTGGGTTCGCGACCGGGGCAGCGTGCCATTCATTCGTATCATGCTGAGGGACAGCCCGCTGCCCAATCGCGCCAACCGGCGCTTTACCTTAAGCAAAATACTGCGGGGGCAATTCGACACCGACTTTCTGAATTGGGCGCGGGCCGCCCGGGATTTCAACTCGCCCCTCTTGGTCGAGGTCGGCACCGAAATGAACGGGCGATGGTTTCCCTGGAATGGCAAATGGAATGGCGCGGGCATTAAGAATAAATACGGTGACCCCCGTTTGGCGGATGGGCCGGAGCGCTTCCGGGACGCCTATCGGCGAATTATCACCCTGATGCGTGAGGAAGGTGCCAATAATATTGGGTGGGTGTTTCATCCGAATAATGGCGATTATCCCGCCACGACATGGAACCGCTTCGAGAATTATTATCCGGGCGATGAATATATAGATTTGATCGGCGTCAGCGTTTATGGCGCTCTGACGCCCATGAGTTCTTGGTCGAAGTTTCGCGCCGATATGGATTTGGTGTATCCGCGTCTCGCCCGATTGTCAGCGGCGAAACCTTTGGCGCTGCTTGAGTTTGGCGTGACTTCCGGGAATGAGCGCGGCAATCAAGCCGTTTGGGCGGATGCGGCTCTGGCGGATATTGTGGCGGGCCGCTGGCCCCGTTTAGTGGCATTTTCCTGGTGGAATGAAACCTGGGAAAACGATGATATTCCCCGCCACAATACCGATATGCGGGTGCAAACCAATCCGGCGCTGGCCGAGGTTTTCCGCAACCGCCTAGCCGCCGCCAATATTCTGGATACCTTGGGCAGTTCGACGGTCGCGACGGCTTCTTTGCAAGCCGGCTTGGTCCGGGAAGAATCCGTCACCCTGGCGCCTGGTGCCAAGCTGCCCAGCGAGGCGGATTGCGCGGCTCGGGTGGCGTATGCCTTGCCCGAGTGGCGACCGCAGAACGCCGCCGCCAATCTCGCCACGCCGACGCAGGCCCAGCTTCAATCATTTCATCAGGGCGCCCATCGGTTTTTCGCGCCCGAGGTGATTCCCCGGATTACCGGCAATTTCACCGGCACCACCGACGAAATCCTCCAATGGGCCGCGTGTAAATGGGGTTTCGACGCGGAGACCGAGCGGGCCGTCGCCATGGTGGAAAGCGATTGGCTACAGGCCACGCTGGGGGATTGGGAGACGGACAATAACCTATGTCCGCCCGACCGGCGGAATAGCCGCCCCTGCCCCACCAGCTTCGGTTTATTGCAAGTGAAATACGAGGCGGATAGCGCCCCGGCCTACCCCATGACCCGGTTATCCACGGCTTTCAATGTGGATTACAAACTCGGCAGGCAATACGCCTGTTATCGAGGTTGGGTCGATTATCTGCGCGAAAGGATGCCGACGGCGGGTTATCCGGTTTATACCCAAGGCACGGACGAGGAAATGTATTGGGGCTGCGTCGGTTGGCATTACAGCGGCGGGTGGTATGACCCGGGGGCGATTGAATACATCCAGTTGGTGAAAGAGGAATTGAGGGCGCGGCGCTGGCGGTCGCCCTGATTATCTCCACGCTATTTGGAACAAATTACCTGATTAGTAAAAATCTTCAGGGTAGGGTGGGCATGTACTCATGCCCACCGATGCTTAATTCAACGGGTGTTTTGGTGGGCATGAGTACATGCCCATCCTCCGAAAGTAAATTGAGACAGCCTAGCCCAGTAGAGTGATGCCGCATTACAATCTGTTGTGTAAGTCTTGCTCTGCATCCT
This sequence comes from Methylomagnum sp., assembly GCF_054333355.1. Lineage (NCBI taxonomy): Bacteria > Pseudomonadati > Pseudomonadota > Gammaproteobacteria > Methylococcales > Methylococcaceae > Methylomagnum > Methylomagnum sp. Next base: position 11,648 of record NZ_JBTEKS010000083.1, read on the forward strand.
CTCGAAGGATGCCATGCAAGCCACGCCCCAACCTCACAGAACCTTATGGGGGAAATCATGCGGCCATCCCTTTGCATTGCCACACTCGCCATGCTCGCCCTATCCCACACCGCTGACGCCGGATCGGTGTTTCGTTGCGTCGAGAACGGCAAGACGAGCTTTTCCGAGACCGCCACGGGTCCAACCTGCCAGCCACTCAACATCAAGGACAACCCGCCCACCCATCCACGGGACTTGGCCCGCCAGCAGCAAACACTGGAGGAATGGAGCAGGCAGCGGGATTTCGAGGTGCAGAACATCCTGCGCCGGGAAGCCATCGCCCGGAGCGAGGAACTCAAGGCCCGGCTGAAGGCGCTCGGTCCCGCCCCGGCGCGGGCCGAGGCCCATGCGAGTAGGCGCCGCGCTCGGCGGCAGGGGGCGGTATCTCAAGGCACCCAAGCGCCGCAAGTCTCCCAGACCCGGCAAGCGCCCGCCGCCGCGTCGCATAGCCTGGGGAAATGACACCGGGGTTCCCCTGCCGGGTATACTCGAAAGCGGTATGTTCCACTTCGAGACCCGCGCCATGCCCCCCATCCTTAAGCGACGCCCCCTTCTATTCATCGGTTTGGCTTGGCTAATCAGCCAGCCCGCCACGGCGGAAGACGCCCCCGCCCCGCCCTGCCCGGATAACCCTTCGGCAACGATTTGGACCTCGCCCCTGCACCCCGCGCCCGGCCAGCCCGTCAACATCATGGCCGTGTTGACCGACGGCCCGGCGGAGACGCTGACCGCGTTCGGACCCGACGGCGCGGAAATCCCGCTGGACGCCATCCCCCGGGGTGGCCCGCCGTGGAGTCTCGGGGCGGATTTTCAGCCCGGCCAAGGGGGCGCGTATCGGGTTGAAATACGCCGGGGCGGTGAGCCGGTGGCCTGCCGGATGGTCGGCGTGGGACCAGGCGCGGACGAGGTGAACCCGCCCGCCGTGACCGATTGGAACACCACCGCCGAAGCCTTTTATGCGGCCTGGATCGAGCAGCTTTTCGACGGCCCGCCCGAGCAAAACCTGAGCTTCCCGTCCCTGGAACCCGTGCTGCGCGACCCGGCGCGGAATTTCTTGCACAACCATCTGCGCCAGAACGAAGACGCCCGCCTGCCCGCCACCCCGGATTGCGCCGACCTGCCCTATTTCCTGAGGGGCTATTTCGCCTGGAAGGTCGGCCTGCCGGTGGCGTTCCGCGCTTGTGACCGGGGCAGCGCGGCGCGGGCGCCCCATTGCGGCGGACCCACGGTGGACCCGCGTTTCACGCGGGGCGCGTTGCCCGCCACTGCGTTCAACGGGCTGATGCGGCAAATCGCCGACACGGTGCATTCCGGCAGCGCCCGCACCGCGCTCGGGTCCGACGCGACGGATTTTTACCCGGTGGCGCTGGAGCGGGATTGGCTGTGGCCCGGCACGGTGTATGCCGACCCCTACGGCCATACCTTGATGCTGGTGAAATGGATTCCGCAAACCGGCGGGCGCGGTGGCTTGTTGTTGGCGGTGGACGCCCAGCCGGACAATTCGGTGAACCGCAAACGGTTCTGGGAAGGGACGTTTTTGTTCGCCAACACGCCGGGCGCCGGTCCCGGTTTCAAGGCGTTCCGGCCCTTACAGCAAGACGCGGGCGGGCGGCTGCGGTTGCCGTCCAATGCCGAGTTGGCCCGTAGCGCCCCGGTCGCGCCCTATGCCGACGAGCAAGCGCGGTTGGCCCCGGAAGATTTTTATGCGCGGGTGGAAAAGCTTATCGACCCCAGCGGGCTGGCGCCGGAACAGGCGTATGAGTCCATGTTGGACGCGCTGGTGGAACAGGTGACGGGGCGGGCGGGTTCGGTCGAGACGGGCGAGAGTTATTTCCGGTCGCATCGCGGCGCGGTGGTGGCGATGCCGTCGGGCGCGGCGATTTTCGAGACCTTGGGCGCTTGGGAGGATTATTCGACGCCTTCCCGCGATATGCGTTTGCTGATCGCCATGAATGTGCTGGCGGGGCTGCCGGAACGCATCGTGCGCCACCCGGAGTTGTTCGCGCTGAACGGGCAAGCGCCAGAGGCGGCCAAGGCGGACATTGAGCGGCTGCACGTCCAGCGCACTCAGGCGCGGCGGGTTAGCTATAAGCGCAGCGATGGCAGCCCGTGGGCGTTGAGCATCGCCGAGGTGTTTGCCCGGCGGGCGGCGTTCGAGGTGGGCTACAACCCGAATGATTGCGCGGA
>NZ_JBTEKS010000084.1:0-13840 GCF_054333355.1 Methylomagnum sp.
ACGGTGGAGGACATGCGGCGGGAGGCGAGGTATTGATGGCCCGCTATCTCGATACCAGTGTGCTGGTGCCGCTCTACGTCGAGGAGTCCCGTTCCAGCGACGTGGAGCGCTGGCTGGCCGGGTTGGGCAGTATGCCGTTGATGGTTTCGCCCTGGTGCGTAACGGAGTTTTCCAGCGCCTTGGGTCTCAAGGCGCGGCGCGGGGAGTTGAGCGGGACCGATCTAGCCAAGGCCGTGGCCGGGTTCCGGCGCTTCGCTGGACAGCGGGCGCGGATGGTGGAGGTTGTGGCCCAAGACTTTTACCGGGCGGGCGAACTGTGCGACCGCTGGCAATTGGGCTTGCGGGCGGGGGATGCGTTGCATTTGGCCGTGTCCGAGCGGCGCGGCTTGACCGTCTGCACCCTGGACCGGGGCATGTGGACGGCGGCGCAAGCCTTGGGGCTGACTTTCGAGACATTTTGATTCCCGACCCGGCGGGGGGATTGCCGGTAAGCCATGGATGGTTTTAGCGGGGCTGGCTGGTGCTTGGACCCACCGGCCAGTCCCTTACCACAAACCGACCTACCAGAGAGGTTCGATCCATGGCTACAGCCCATTCTACAGGGGATTTCAGCCCCGCCCACGCCATCGCCGATGATCTGATTCGCCGCGTGGCTCCATTGGCCGCGCATAGTGACGTGCCCGTCACCCTGCCCCTGTTCAAGCTGCGCGCCCTGCTGGCGGAAGCGGCGGCGTCTGCGGCCACCCCCACAGCACCAGCCACCCCCAGCTTCGCGACTCTGACCCCGAGGAAGCGCTCTTTCGGCGTTGCGCCGCCGCCGCGTCCGCTCTGAATGCCCTTCGTGAAGCCATCCGACCCATGGATGACTTTAGCCCCAAGTGCGTAAATGGTTTGATTGATCTTGCTGAGATTGTCGGCGATTACTTGGAGGACGCGACCGAGCGGTACAACCGCGATTGCCTGGAACGGATGCCGCCTTGAGCCGGGCAAATGAAATCGAGGTAACTGGGCTTGAAACCCAACAACCTGCAATCCACCGACCCTCGCGAGCGTGCGGGAGGCCGCGCTGAATTACTCGATTTGGTTGAGGCGGAATATATCCGCTTGTATCCGGTATTGAATTGATCCTTATGGCCGCGCCTAGCCAGTCGCGAGGCGAATAGCGGGATTCCTTCACCCGTGTGGCGCGGTTTCTCTTTTGAAGGATTTTGGCCCGGAAGGAGGGCGGTATGGCTATTCCACATTGGTCTTTTGATGGGTTTGTAACATATCAAAGTATATCGGTCGAATTACCTGAAAATATTCAGGATGAAATTGCACGATGGCTTCGCATTGAAGGGGTAAATAACAAAGAAAAGCGCGAAAACGTTCAATGGTTTATCAAGGCTGCAAATCGAGGGGCGTCTGGTTATCTTTCTTTAAGGGGTCCGATATTTAGTTATCCAATACATGGCGGGCCATCAACCGACTATATTCCAATTCCAATAAATAGCCAGAAGAGTAAAAACAATAAGACATCAAAGACTAACGCAGCTTTTGATTTAAGTTCCACTGAGTTTCCATCAAAAGCAAAGATTAAAGAGAATATGGCGGAAATCGTCCGTACTGCCAATGAGTTACTTGAAGCATTGAATGGGCTTAGTCCAATAGTCGATCACGAGCTACGAACCAGAATGTCCACCCCTAAATTAAAACTGGTTTATGGAGTGGGGTTGGTTTTGGATGAACTGATTTATGCCGCTGGCGAAATAACGGCGCTGGCGGACGAGATGCCGAATCACCGATTGGAAAATGATGATTGGGTCATACTGATCTGGCCCCTAGTCGAAGCATGGCGAGCCAAGTACGGAAAGCCGCCCCCACAGTCCGATACGGGGCCATTCGTTGACGCAGTGACAGAGATATTGCGGTGGCTGAATCAAGAACATGGGGCCGGATTGCCGGATAACGGTTCTAGCATCAAGGGGTGGGTTAAGGACTATTTAAACCCTAAAGTCAAGGGATAGAAGGGAGGGAATTTCTCATCCCTTCTATCCCTGTTGTGCGGCTTCCATACCGTTGAATATTGGGTTCCGGTCTACGGCAAACCAACGGAACCCAACATGGAACACTCAAAACCCCCGCCGCCCCTTGCTTTCACAATCGCCGATTTTTGTAAGGCGCACAGTTTTAGCAAAGCCCAATACTACAACCTTAAAAAGGACGGAAAAGCCCCGAGAGAGTTTCGCGTCGGGAGGAAACCCCTGATAAGCGCAGAGAGCGCCGCCGAATGGCGGAAGCGCATGGAGGCGGAACCGAACGCGGCGGGAGCATAAGTTATGTGCCCGCCAAAATGGAGAAGGCCGGACAGTGTTCAAGCACCGCCCGGCCTTACTGAGAACTGCACCAACTCAACTGGTGACGATATGTATTTTACCCCTGGAATTGGGGAAGGGGCGGGTATTGCCCGAAATTTTCCCATATCCCCCGGCCCGGCCTGGACGATCCGCCGCGCCGTCATCAATGCCCGCCGCGACTGGCACATTTCCCGCTGGGCCGCTGATCTTCTCTTGGGCCACCTCGCAACGGGCCGCGTTCTCCCCCTGGACATCCACCGGGCGCTTTGCTGGTGCCTCGTCCTCGACATCGACGCCGGGCGCTTGCGGGCCATGCCCGCCGAGGAAGCGGCGCGGGCGCTGGGTGGCTGGATATGATCGACCTCGCGCCCAACCTCGCCGAAGCCCGCCGGTTCCTGGAAGTCCTGGACGAAGGCGCGGAAGCGTTCACCTTCCAAACCTTCGACGATGACAAGGACCGCAAGGCCCGTGGCATGGAAGAGGCCAAGCAGCGGGGGGAGAAAGACCGCGACCCCTACGCACGCATACTGCACGGCACGCTTGAGCAGCACGCCGCCAAGCTGACCGAGTTGCAAGCCCACGGGGCGGGCGTGTTCGTCATGGTCCAAGAGGGCGACGGCCACGGGCGGACAAATGCGAATGTGACCCGCATCCGGGCCGTGTTCATCGAGGATGACGGCGACAGCGCGGGGCGTGAGTACCCGCTTGAACCTCACCTTATCGTCGAATCCAGCCCCGGAAAGCGGCACGTTTACTTTTTGGTCGATGGGCTGACCGTTCCAGAGTTCCGGGGCGTTCAAGAGCGCCTGATTGCCGATTGGGGCAGCGACAAAAATGCCAAAGACCCGGCGCGTGTGCTGCGCGTCCCTGGCTTCTGGCACTTGAAGAACCGGGCACAGCCCCATCAAGTCCGCATCCTGCACGAATCGGGATTGCCTCCCCACAGCCGTGACAGGCTGCTTGCCGCCTTCCCCCCGCTCGAAAAGCCACAGGCCACCCGCCCGCCCCGCCAGCATGGCGGCGACATCGTGGAAGGTGGGCGCAACGCCTACTTGACCACCCTGGCGGGCGCTATGCGGCGGCGGGATGCGTCCGAAGTCGCCATCTTGACGGGGCTGCTGGCCGAGAACACGGCCCGCTGCAATCCGCCGCTACCGGACGCCGAGGTTAAGGCCATTGTCCGCAGCGTGGGCCGCTATGAGGCCGCGCCACGGGTTGATAGCCCCATTATTCCGCACCAGCCGGAGCCAATCGGCGCAATCAACATCCTCGATTGGAGCGCGGCCCACCGTTTCCAGGGCGAGCCACCGGAACGGGAATGGCTGGTGCCGGGCAAGTTCCCTCTCGGGAAGCCCGCCTTGCTGGCGTCTGCCGGGGGCGTGGGGAAATCCTTCCTTCTGGTCGAACTGGCGCGGGCCGTGGCGGGGGCTATGGCGTCGTGCGCCCTGGGCGACATCGAGTCCCACGGGGCGGCGGTCGTGCTGTGCGCGGAAGATGACGCCATCGAGATTCACACCCGCCTCGCCAGCCTGGGGGCGATCCCCGAGCGGCTGTTTATCATACCCTGCCCCGACGCGGGCGGAACGCCCACCCTGTTCACCTTGGACGAGCGGGGCAGGCCGACCACCACCCCGCACTTCCGGTCCCTGGCCGAACAACTCCGCAGCATCCCCGACTTGCGGCTGTTCGTGCCCGACCCTCTGCAAGCGCTGTGCGGCGGGCTGGATTTGAACCTCCCCCAGCACGCGCAGCACGTCTGCAACGAACTGGCCCGCCTTGCCGCCGAGACCGGCGCGGCGGTCATCGTCTCCCACCACTTCCGCAAGTCCGGCGAAATCGCCACCCCAGAGCAAGCCCGCGAGGCGATCCGGGGAACCGGCGGGTTGGTGGACGGGGTTCGTTCTGTCTACGCCCTGTGGCCCGCTGGCGAGGACGACGCGAAGAGCCGTTGCCGCGCCTTGGGGGTGGAGTGGCAACGCGGGCGGGTTGTGATGGGCGGTATCGTGAAGGCCAACTTCGGGGCGGATTTGGCGCTCTCGGTGCTGGTGCGGGAGGACAGCGGCGTGTTGCGGGATCGAAGGGCGGAGCTTGGCTTGCTGACTCCCAGCCGCCACGACCTGCACGCAGGGTTGTTGGAGGCCGTCGCGCTGGCGGCGGCAAACCGGCAACCGTTCACTAAGACCGGGCAGGCGGGGCTGTTCAATCGCCGCCATGAGTTGCCGACGGGGTTCCACTCGGTAGCAAGGCACAAGCTCGAAGCGCTGGCCCAAGACCTGCTGAACGCCGGGAAGATGGTTCAGTGCCGCTTGAAGCCGGGCGAAAAACCACCGGGCACATGGTTGGATATTCCGGGCGGCGGGGTGGCTCAGGAGTCCGAGCGCTTCCTAAAAGCCGACCTACCGCCCCCAGAGAAACACCCCACGGAAGACCCGCCCGAGCGTTTCCAAAACCGTTTCCAAGACCCCCCATTTCCAGCGTTTCCAATGGAAACGCCCAATTTTGGAAACGCAGAATATGAGGCAAATCAATCACTTAACCATTTCCACGTTTCCAGAAAAACCGATGGTCTGGAAACGCAAAACCCCCTTATAAATCAAGCGTTTCCAGATTTCCAAAAACCTATCCCCCTAAAGGGGGAGGGAAGCGTTCCACTTTCTGGAAACGCTTCCCGCATTATCGAGGGCGGGTTATGAGCGCCGCCACCGTACTGCAAAAAGCTGGTGCCCATGGCCTGACTCTGTGGGTTGAAGGTGAGCGGTTGCGCTACCGGGGAGAAGCTGACGCCGTTCAAGCCCTGCTGCCCGAACTCGCGGCAAACAAGGCCGAATTGCTGGTGCTTCTGCAACCCGCCCCGCCGTCCGCTCCTGGCCCCGCGCCAGCCCCGGCCAACGATCCGGCACCAGCCCCACCCGCAAAAGGGTGGAATTCCACCCAATTGACCGGCAGCGCCAACCCCAAGGCCAAGCCCGCATCTGCCCGCCCGCTGAACGATGCGGCCCTGGCGGCGCTGGTTATCTCGACCGCCCTTGCCCATGGCGTGGACCCGACCGACGCCTGGTTCTGGCTCGACCAGGGCGACATTGAAGCGCTGCGGGCGGGCGATGAGGCGCACATTCAAGCCTTCCCCGTGGCCCTGGCGTCCGCCGTGGCCCTTGGGCAGCTAACCCCGTCCGGCCACGCCATCACGCCTCCCTTCCGCCCTCGCGCCATGGGCGAAACGGAAAGGCACGTCGTGACGTGCGGTGGCTGCGCCCACTTCCTGCCCGACCGGGTGGGCGACGGGCGCGGAATCGGTGGCTGTGCGGTGGGCGGTCCTGCCACGCCCGCCCGCTATCCCAACGTGCCCCGAGTGTGCCGGGCGTTCAAGGCGGCACGGCCACCGCCCGAACCCACTCAAGACCGAACCCCGACCGAACCCGACCGAGACCCGAACCCCCTTTTCATTTCAGTTTGCGAGGATGCAGATATGGGACTTACCTTGACCGATTCCGGCGATAGCTTTGAACTGGCACCAGCGGGCACCTACGCGGCGCGGTGCTTCAAAATCCTGGACCTGGGCACCCAGCGGGTGACGTGGCAGGGCAGCGAGACCAGCGCCAAGAAAATCTTGCTCATGTGGGAACTGGCCGACCCCGACGCCCGCATGAGCGACGGGCGACCGTTCATCATCTCCAAGCGCTACACCGCGTCCTTGAACGAGAAATCGGCGCTACGGAAGGATCTGGAAAGCTGGCGGGGCCGACCCTTCACGCCGGAAGAACTCCGGTCCTTCGATGTCGCCAAGCTGTTGGGCCAGCCGTGCATGATGTCCATCCTGCATGTGGACAAGGCCGGGCGGACCTTCGCCAACATCTCCGCCTTGATGAAGCTGCCACGGGGCTTGCCGCTGACCGAGGCCGCGAACGAACCCGTCGCGTGGGACTTCGACAAGCCGGATTGGGATGTCTTCGAGAAGCTTTCCCCCCGGCTACAGGAGGTGTTGACCAGCACCCCGGAATATGCCCGCATCCCGAACGGACCCAAGGCACCCCCGGCGAATACCGCGCCGTCCACCACCCCGGCACCAGCCCGGCACGCCCCGCCGCCCGTAGCCGGATGGGAGCATTTGCCCCCGGCGTCCCGTCCGTCGGCACTGGCACCGCCCCCGGCACCCGCGCCAGCGGGCGGGGTGGAAGACTTCGACGGCGACATCCCGTTTTGAGGCCCGCCATGATGTCCCGGCAAGAACACTGCAAAGCGCTGGACGCCGCCGAAGCGCGGTTGATCCTGCTGCGGGAAGTCGCGGCCGGCCTTGACCGGCACGGCGCGGGGGATGGAAGCCCCGCCCGGCGGGTGCTGGCGGAGCGGCTGGCGGATGAAACGGCGGCGTTTGTCCGGCTGGTGCGGCTGGACCCCGGCCCATTGGCCGACCGCCCCGCCGTGGTCATCCGGGCCAATCCCGCCCCGCCCGAGGGTAGCCCCCTGGCCTGTTGGATCAAGGCGGGGCAACTGCGGACCAGGGCCAACCGTGCCGCCCGTCTGGGGTTTGGTGCCGTGGCCCGCGAACTCAACGGCAAAGCCGAGCAGGAGGCGCGATGGGCGCGGGCGTTAGAGCGGTGAAAACCAAGGCCACCACCAGGGCCAAACCCATCAACAGCCGGGCCAAGGGCGCGGGCGCTGAACGGGAGTTCTCCCGGCTGGTGTTCGATCATTTGGGCGTGGCCCTGGCGCGGAACCTGGAACAGAGCCGCAAGGGCGGGCATGACCTTCTCCCCACGGGTGAAGGTCCGGTTTCCTTGACGCTGGACGCCTACGCCATTGAAATCAAGAGGTATCGGGCAATTACCCCCGCCCTGTTGGCGGGCTTCTGGCGGCAAGCCACCGAGCAAGCCGAACGGGCGGGCAAGGTGCCCGTGCTGGCCTTCCGGGAGGACCGGCAGGAATGGCGCGTGCTATTGCCCCTCGTGGCCCTCAACGCGGAAGTGTTCGGCCCCTGGCCGGGGCTGGATTGGACGGCGGCGGTATCGGTCCCGGCGTTCTGCTGCCTGATTCGGGAACGAGCGGCGGGCGGGAGTGAGCCGGGCCGCGCCTGAAAGATCAACTTGGAGAACAGCGAGCATGGCCTTCGAAAAAGGAAAATCCGGCAACCCCAAGGGACGCCCGCCCGGCTCATCTCTCTCAGGAAAATTACGGGAGGCCGTGGGCAAGGAATTTGACGCCCTCCTGGCGGCAGTCATCAACGCGGCCAAGGCGGGCGACATGAGCGCCGCGTCCCTGTTGCTGGCCCGCGTGGTTCCGGCAGTGAAGCCGATTCAGGAGCCGATCCGGCTGGACATCCCCGGCGATACTCTGACCGAAAAAGCCGGGGCAATGCTGGACGCCGTGGCCCGTGGCGACCTTGCGCCGATGGACGCAAAAGCCTTGCTTGATGGGCTGGGGGCCGTCGCCAAAATCACCGAGGTGGATGAACTGAAACGCCGCATTGAGGCATTGGAGGAAAGGGCACATGGCCGGGCTTAGGTTGCGGCTTGAATGGTTGGAGGGCTGTTTCAGCGACAAGGGCGGGTTCAACCCACACGCCGAGCGGGAACTCACCGCCCTGGTCGTGAAGCGGATCGACGGCCCCCTGACCGGCGAGGAACACGCGAGGATGTTGGGGTTGGGGTCGGGCATTTCTGAGCCGCTACCGCCAGCGGAGCAAGCGGCGCGGCTGGAACGACTACGGCGTAGATGGGGACTGAGCGGGGAGGTTTCGCCATGAGAAGCCTGGAACGGCGGTTGGAGGCATTGGAAGCCAGCGCCCCCAGAGACCGCTACGACGTTCGGGATATTCCCGACCACGACCTAGAGCGCCTGCTTTGCTTTCACGCCTACCTACTCACGGAACGCCCCTTCACGGCGGAAGAGGAAGCCGAGTGGCTGGCCCTGGCCGCAAAGCACATCGAGCCACCGGCAGACAGGTGGACGCTAAGCGAGTGGCGGGCGGAGTTTGGGGAGATTCGGGCGGACCCGGCGCTTATGGCAGAGTTCGGGGCGCTCCACTTGGAGCGGTTCATCCCCTCCTGACGTGCTGGTGCTGGTGCAGCCGATGCCCCCAAACGGCAGGCACAAAAAAACCGGGCTTAGACCCGGTTCTTTTTTCTGGATTCCGTGCGGATTCCGTATCGGTATTTTTACGTAGCGCCGAATCCGACTTAACCCGTTGATTTATTTGGTGGGCGGTACAGGATTTGAACCTGTGACCCCTGCCGTGTGAAGGCAGTGCTCTACCGCTGAGCTAACCGCCCGGAATTCGGGGACGCAAAGGATCGTATTTCTTGCGGCGATTGTCAACCAATACATTGCCCCGCTCCCCGATCCGGGCCTTTCCCAAGCCAGCCTATTCCCAAACCTTGGCGCAAAAGATATGGTATCGACGGCGATGCCAAGCCACATCAAGTGCGCGGGACCGACAGCGCAAGCCCCCCGCCCGACAAGTCATCACCATGATTCAAGCTTCTAGGAAATCCCCGGATATTCTTCATGATTAATATCAACGACCAAGGCCAGAATAATTATATCGAGATCGACCAGGGCTATGAGATGGGCAGCTTCAACCTGTTTATTGAAGGCAACAATAATAGAATCATATTCCGCAAGCCTTTGGATATTTCTCCGGCCACCCGCGTGGACATATGGGTATCCGGCGACAAAAACAAAATTTCTGTCAATTCCATTTTCGCCAACCAGCTCACCATCCATTGCGTCGATGGCCTGCGATGCGCGATAGCCAAGCGCACCAGCATCAACGGAGCCTATATCGCCTCCAACGAGCCATCGAGCGTACACATTGGCAGGGATTGTCTGTTCGCCACCGAGGTCAAGATATATCCCACCGATTTTCACAAGATTTTCTCCAACGGTCAGCGAATCAATCCGCCCGAACCCATTGTGATCGGCGACAGGGTTTGGCTGTGCGAGAGGGCGATGGTGCTGAGCGGGGCCGTCATCGGGAATGGCTGCGTGATTGGTGCCGCCGCCGTCGTGACCGGCCAGATACCGAGGCGTTCGGTGGCCGTCGGCAACCCGGCCTATGTGGTGAGATCGGACATTGAGTGGGGGCCTTGAGGCTGGGTGGCGGCGCTCAAACCCGGCCCTGTTCGATCACGGGCGACACCCAATAATGGATTCCCGCGCCCGCGAAGTCACGGTTCAGCCGCTCGACCAAGGGTCGCCATTCCGCTTCTGGCAGATGCATCTCGAAACGCACCTGCCGCTTCCGGCCACTGACCTGCTCGGCCAGGCTGAGTCCCCCCTGCCGACTGGAATGGCCGTTCACCGGAAAGCTGCTGAATCCATACTCCGGCTTGAACTCCAATAGCCAATCCACCAGCGGCTCCTCCAGGCCGGGCGAGGCAATCAGGGTGAACAGTATGCCGCCGGTCATAACCTTCTTCTCCGCGAGGCGCCCACCGGGAGATGGCCCGCGACATATTCCACCACCTGCCGGAAAGTCAGCAGCCTTTCCGCTACGTCATCGGGAATCGCCACCCCGAGTTCCTTCTCGACATCCAGCACGAACCCCTGCGCCGCGAGGGAATCCAATTCGTCCAAGCGCCAATCGGCGACCAGGCGGTCGTCGGGCCGGAGCCTGCCGATGTCTATCGGCACATAACGAGCCAGCAGGGCGTGCAGCTTCTCCGCCACCGCCACTTGTTCCCCCAGGAAAAAGAACGACGCGAACTCCTCGGTTTCCAACGAGGCCCGGTCGACATGAAAGGCGCCCAATCGGTGCCTCCGCCGGAACTGGTCGAGCAGGAAAGCCATTAATATCCCCATCGCTAACAAGGCGACAATCAGCCAGTTATCCATCGCGAGAAACCTTCGCATAAGTAATTATGTTTAAGCGTATTTTCCTTGGCATACGCGCAAAGCCGACCTGCGGACCAACAACCACTCCGTTGAGGCCACCGCCCGCCGAAGCCTCAACCACAGCACTTAGCCCAATATAGCTTACCCTAATCCAAATTAGCTAACCGCACATTCAACGTCTTTCCCGCAGGCGTTCCACCTGCCCGACACGGCTTGAGCCGGACGCCCGCCCTCCCCGCCCGCCGCAAGCGCCTCCCAAGGCTCGCGGCGCGCTCGGACATGGCTCCAGAATCTCCCAGGTTTACCCCGCTGTCGGAAGCGCAATCGTGGCCGATCTTGTGGGTGCTAAGTTTTCGGCCAGAAGCCGGATAGTTTAAGTTAGCGGCGGTCCCTTCGCCGCCTTATGTTCCGCGCAAGGACCATGGCCGACTGAATTCGGCGGTCGTGGTGGGGTGATCCATATCGAGCAATCGGCATCACCGGGGGAGTGTCGGCCTGGATCGAGGCGGGAGAAGCCAATGGCTTACGGAAAAATGGGGGCCGGATTATGCCGAAGGCGGTGCCCGAACCACCAGCGCCGTCTTATGGCCAACAGCCTGGAAGACGTGCTTCCGATTGATCGGCGAGCCGTCGGCGGACGTAGCCCGTGTGAAGCGCGGCGGAATATGGATGGGTATTCCGTGCCCCAATCATCCCGGTTTTTGCGGCGCTTCATTCGGGCTACGCCGACTGTTTGTTGATACGGGCCGCCAATTCGTGATCCCCGTAGGCGTCATGGTCGGCCAACCCATGGATTTCGCAATAGCCACCGCGCTCCAGGTAGTCGGCGCGGAAACGGTCGATGAACTCCATCACCGTATGGTCGATCAGGTAGGCGTCGGACAGGTCGAAGACGATGGTTTTACCTGCCGATAACTGCGCCAATTCGCTTTTGAGCGAGATGAAATTGGAGAAGAGCGCCGATCCTTGGACCCGGATGACGCAGGTGTCAGGAGCGGGCCGCTCTACTCGGTAAGAAATCGCCAGCAGGTTCCGCAGTGGCACGCCCCGCCCGACATGGAGCAGCAGCTTAACGGCGATGCCGATTATCACCCCGGCCAGCAGGTTGGTGGCAAGCACGCCCAAAATGGTGATCACGAACAAAGCCAATTGTTCCCGCCCTAAATCGAGGGTTCTAGCGAAACCGGCGGGCGAGGCCAGCCGGAAGCCGGTGTACACCAGCAGCGCGGCCAGGGAAGCCAGCGGAATGGTGTCGATCAGGTGCGGCAGGGCTGCTACGAACAGGAGGAGGAACGCGCCATGGAAGAAATTGGACCAGCCCGTCCGGGCGCCGCTGTCGATGTTGGCGGAACTGCGGACAATCTCGGCGATCATCGGCAAGCCGCCGATCAACCCCGCAAGCGTGTTGCCGACGCCCACCGCCAGCAAATCCCGGTTCAAGTCGGAATAGCGCTTGGCGGGGTCGAGCTTGTCCACCGCCGCCGCGCTGAGCAGCGTCTCCAAGCTGCCCACCAGGGTGATAGCCACCACGCTTTCCCAGAAGGCGACCGTGGCAATCTTGGAAAAGTCGGGAAAGTAAAGGCTCGCGGCCAGGCTATCGGGAATCGACACCAGAAAATCCGGGCCGATCGCCAAATCCTTGGGCACCATGAAATCGCCTTCTGGACGCAGGTGGTCCAGGCCGAACAGATGGCCCAACGCCATGCCTGACAGGACGACCAGCAGCGGGGGCGGGATTCTTTTAAGCAGCGGATGCCGCAGCAGAGGCCAGCCGATCAGAATAGCCATCGCCACCAGCGCGATGAGGGCGGTTTGCGGGATGAAGAAGGCCAAGGCGTGGGGAAGCTGGGCGAGGCTGGACAACATGCCGCCATCGGCGATTTTCACGCCCGCCATCACCGGCAGTTGCTTCGCCATAATGATGATGCCGATGGCCGCCAACATGCCATGCACCACCGAAGCGGGAAAAAACGCGGCCAAGCGCCCCGCTTTGTAAAAGCCTAAGAGGATTTGCAGCACGCCGGACACCACAATGGCCGCCAAGGTGCAGCGGTAGCCGGTCATGGCGTCGCCTTGGCCGAGGGATTGCACCGCCGCTAGGATCACCACGATCAAACCAGCGGCGGGGCCGGTGATGGTGACATGGGAACCGTTGAGGCGCGACACCAACAAGCCGCCGATGATGGCGGAGAGGATACCCGCCATGGGCGGAAACCCGGAGGCCACAGCCACCCCTAGGCTGAGCGGCAGCGCGATGAGGAAAACCAGGAAGCCAGCGGCAAAATCCTGGCGCCAGTTGGCCTTGAATCCGTCCAGGCCGGTATGTGGTACGGAAGCTTGCGGTAAGGGGTTTCCCATGGTTTCTCCGAGTTGGGTTGCGTTGGTTTTGGAAGGATGGGTGCCGTCAATTCCTGGACGGCGTTGAAGGGCGTGAACGGTGGGGCGGCGGGCCGTTTATGCTTCGCTGCCCTTCGACAAGCTCAGGACAGGCCACATCCGTATAGAGCGCGGTGGAATGCGGGTTTTTCGCGCTTTGATTATCCCGGATTTGGGGCGTTTTATTCGGGTTGCTCTGGTCGCCCTAGAACCGTTGGCGAATCATCCTCGATTAATCATCAATTCAGGTTGAAACGGCTTTATCCGTGCCAAGATATCGGCGATGGAATCCTTGATTTGCTCGGTATCGCAATGGGTTTGTAGGGTTATCCAGCTTTGGGCGTCGGTGTCGAAGAATACGGTGAGGCGTAGGGCTGCGTCGGTGCTAATGCCCCGTTTGCCTTGAACGATTTCGTTGATACGGCGCGGCGGTACGCCTATCGCTTTGGCTAGGGCGTATTGGCTAATACCGAGAGGCTTTAGAAAGTCTTCGTTGAGGATTTCGCCGGGGTGGGATAGGGGGATTTCTCGCATGGTTGGTTGCTTAAGATTGAGGAGCATAGCCTACATTTGTTTCAATAGGATTTGAAGATTTTCCGTTTCGATTGTTCACAGGCTTCATTGTAGTTCATCTAGTCTAGATGCTCTTAACACGGCGCACACTTCAGTCAGCGTAACCGGAATGGTTTCGTGGTTTTTTAACATAGTGGGCTATGGTATTTTGACTGGGCCTCCAAGTTAGAGCTTGCAAATAACAGAACTATGGAGCCTAATATTTGAACTTTCTGTATGCAATCGACTATAATCCCAACCAGCTTGATATTGGTATTGACACAACCTTGAAATTGACCTCACTTTTGTTTAGATGCGATGCCGAATGAATATATTTATGATCCCGCAGAACACCGCACAAAGCACTGTGGAAGGTCGCCTCAGGCTCACTTTATTACAGACGGAAGAACTAACAGAGGGATATGACCATCAAATCTTTCAAAAAGCGATGCCCAAATCCTCTTAAGAAGCGGAGTCTCACATTTTGAAAACGAAGATGATGCACATCCCTCACGCATTTATGCGGTTCATAATGGGGTAATCTACGAGGCGCGGCCTACAATGCCTGGAATTTCTTACCATGGCTTTCCATGGCGCGGTAGACCAGGACATAATCGCCTGCCAAGAGCTATAAAGCGTGAATTAGAAAATCATGCACGCCAACAAGGATGTTTGGATGAATTCAAATCATGGTTTAACAAATATGAGTGCTGAAAAAATCTTGAACATAACCTATTCACCTGACC
>NZ_JBTEKS010000085.1:0-13727 GCF_054333355.1 Methylomagnum sp.
CGCCGCTCGCTTCGACTCCGCTCAGCGAACGGCGATGCACTCCGGCATCTCTTAGGGCAGTGACGCGGCGCGTGGGAACGAGCGGGTTAGCTTTCATTTCTTCTCCTCCCCATATTCCCCAGCCTTCCCGCCCTTGCCCCCGTCCTTCTTGTCGAGGATCGGATGATGCGGCAGCAAAGTCGGCGGGAAGCCGTTGAAGATTCGCCACAGCTCATAACCCAGCGGCACTTGATTCAGCAGCACCCAGCCGTTGGCCCGGACGCCTTGGCGCAGGAATCGCTCGCTGGGCCAGGATTGCTCGTCGTCCGGGTCGGGCAGGATCAGCAGGCGGAACTTGCCCTGGCCGTTGTCGGTGGCGTCGATCAGGTTCACCACGCCACCGAAGGTGCCCACTGCCACCTCCGGCCAGCCGGAGAACTGCACCGCCGGATAGCCCTCGAATTGCAGCCGCACCTTGCGGTTCGGGGTGATGAGCGGCGCGTCGTTGCCGTCCATCCACAGTTCCACCGCCCGTTCCTGGGTGTCGGGCACCAGCACCGCCAGCGGGTCGCCCGCCTTCACCATTTCGGCGTTGGAGCTCACCGCCAGCCGCAGCACCGTGCCGTCGCGGGGCGCGGTGATGATCTGGGTGCGCTGGCGGGACAGGCGGGTTTCCAGCTTGAATTTCTCGGCCTGGGCGTAGGCCAGTTCCTCCCGGCTCTTGTTGAGGTCGGCCCGCGCCTTCTCCACGCTGGAGGTGGCGTCGGCCCCGGTCTTGCGGCGGTCGGCCCGCACCGCGTCCACCTCGCTTTCGGCGGCTTTGAGCGCGGCCCTGGCCCGCTCGACCTCGGTGCGGCGCTGGGTCTGTTCCAGCCGGGCCAGCTCGAAGCTGCGGGTCGAGGTCAGCCCCTTGGCGAGCAGCGCTTGCTGCCGGTCGAAGTTGAGTTGCGAGGTCGCCAAGCCGGCATCGGCGGCGTCCAGGGCTTGGCGGGCGGCGCGGAGGCGCTCCTCGGCCATCTTGACCCGCGATTCCGCCCCGCTCACCGCCATGTCGCGGGATTGCTCGGCCATCCGCAGTTGGGTTTCCACCGCCATGACCCGCGCCTCGATGGTGGCGATGCGGCCCAGCAGGGTGGAATATTCGGCCTCTATGCGGCGCAGCAGGTCCGGGTCGTTGTCGGTGATTTCCGCCAGCTTGTCGCCCGCCTTCACCTTGGTGCCTTCCCGCACCCACCATTGCGCCACCCGGCCCTCGACCGGGGCTTCCACCGTCTGTTGCCGTTCCAAGGGCGCATAGGCCACGACCCGGCCCAGGCCGCTGACGTTCTGTTGCCAGGGCGTGAAGCCCAGGAAGACCAGCAGGACGAGGAAGATGCCCACCAGCGAACTGGCCAGCCGCCGGGCCAGGGGGGCGGTTTCGGTGAGGGCCAGGGCGGGGAGGGTTAGGGTGGAAGAATGATCGTCGTGGTGGGTCGTCATGGTCTTTGTCATCGGTTATCTAGGTCGGGCATGTATTCCCATGCCCGACGCTTCCTGAGTCGGAAGACCTACCATTACAGCGCTTATCACCCGGATTCGATACGGCGAATTTGTAAGATACGCTGTGCGTACCTTGCGGGGTCTGAAAGGTACGCACAGCGTACCCTACAGATGCATCGAACCCGCATGAACGCGGCTATAAGTCATGTAGGTTGGGCATGTACTCATGCCCGACGCTTGCGAAACTGAGCTTGTCGAAGGGGGCGAGCGGCTCAAACCCCAGTCGGCTGAAAATGAAACCGTTCATGGTTCGATACCTCACCACGAGCGGTTTCATTTTCACCGTGCGAGGCTTAGGCGATTTCCGAAAATGCTTGTCACCGTTGATCTGGACGTAGGATGGGTAGAGCGTACTCGCGAAACCCATCTAAGCCGGATACAGGGTGATGGGTTTCGCTTCGCTCTACCCATCCTACAGGTATGTCTTTTCCTGGAAATCGCCTTAACTTAACGGCAGTCATGCAGGTCGGGCATGTACCCATGCCCGACGTTTTCGAGATTGGGAGGATTGCGTCGGGCATGAGTGCATGTCCGACCTACGGAGCCTCCCGCAACTCCCCCGCCTCCAACCGCCACACCCGATCACAACATCCCATCACCGCCTGGCTCTGGGTGGCGACGATGGCCGTCCACGGCGCGTCGGGCCGCAGCACCCAGCGGATGACGTCCTCCCGCACGGTCACATCCAGCGCGTCCAGCATTTCGTGAATCAGCAGCAGGCGCGGCTTGCCCACCACGGCGCGGGCCAGCAGCAAGCGACGGGTTTTCTCCGGGGAGAGCGGCGTGCCCAGATAATTCAGCGGCGTATTCAAGCCCTCCGGCAGGGCCATGATGTCCTCATCCAGCCGCAAGGCTTCCAAGGTGTCGCGGATGTCGGTCATGGGGATGTCCGAGCGGCCCATGCGGATGTTGTCCAGCACCGTGCCTTCCAGGATTTCCACGCCCTTAACCAAGGCGATTTCCCGGCGCAGGGCGTCCAGGCCCAAATCGCGGATGTCGAAGCCGTCCACCTGGATCGTACCCGCACCGGGGCCGCGCAGTCCGAACAGCAATTCCAGCAAGGTGCCCCGGCCCGCGCCGCTAGTCCCCACCAGGGCGATGCGCTCGCCGGGGCGGGCTTCGATTTCGACGCCGTGCAGAATCTCCCGCCCCTCGCCGTAGCCGAACGACAACCGATGCAGCCGCACCGCCGCCGGGCCGCCCGTGTGGCTGAGGGGTTCGCCGCCGCTGCGTTCTTGCGGCAGGTCGAGGAGGTGGCCCAGCTTGTCCATGGCGGCGGCGAGGTCGTAATAGCTTTCCAGCGATTTGCCCAAGCGGCTCAGGCCGCCGATCATGGCGTTGACCACCAGTTCCGCCGCGATGAGTTGCCCTAAGGTCAATTGCTTGTCGATGACCATCCAGCCGCCCAGGCCCAACAGCGCGGTGTTCGCCAGGGTGTGGATGAACAACACGCCGATGTTCTGGCGCATGAACACAGTGAAATGGGCGCTACGGGCGTCCAGGTAGGCGCGGGCCAGTTGGTCGGAATGCAGGGCGACGAATTCCGGGCTGCCCGCCCATTTGAACAGCATGGGGTTGCGGGCGATTTCTTCCAGCCACGCGGCCACGGCGTACTTGGCGCGGGATTCCTCGATGGACGTGCTGACCCCGCGCCGCCCCAGCCCGAAGAACACGAACAGCACCGCCAGAACCAGCAGCAGGTCGAAGGCCAGCAGGATGGGATGGTAGAAGGCCAGCAGCAGCATCCCGATGACCGCTTGCAGGCCGTAGGCGAGTCCATCCAGCAGCAGCACGGCGGCGCTTTTCTGCACCGTCATCACGTCGAAGAAGCGGTTCACCAATTCCGGGCCGTTGCGTCCGTCGAAGGCGTCCCGCGTCACCCGCTGCAAGCGCCCGGCGATGTCGCCCACCAGCCGGACGAAAATGCGCCGCTGCATCATCTCCACCACGTAGAACTGGAAGGCGATCAGGAGGTTGTTGAAGGCGAGGCTGGCGAACAGGATCACCACCAGCACCACCAGCGGTTGCAGCAGCGCCCCGAAGGCGATGGTGTTGACCAGGGCTTGCACGGCGATGGGCGTGGCGAGGGCCATCAATCCGGCGCCCACGGCGAAGGCGACGACGGTCCAGAGATCATGGCGTTCCAGCCAGATCAGGCGGCGCAGGCGGGCCTGGGGGCTGAGATGGGGATGATGAGAATCCATGGATGTCAGCGTTGTTCGTATTGTTCTTCAATGGTTGCTATTGTCCGGTAGGTCGGGCTTAAGCCCGACCTACACGCCTACGAAGCTGTTTCCGGTATAGCCCAAGCCGCTCGCAGTCTCGCCCTTAGGCGGTTACTCGCTGGCTTGAGGCGCCTAAAGGCGGAACTCCGAGCCAATGGGGGTGCGGCTGAGGACCAAAGATGGCCCACAGTCTGGACCGCCCCGCGATTGGTTAGCGGCTTTCCTCCGCGAATTGCCGGTGATATTCGGCCATTTTGCGGCTCTCCTCCGCCGCCTTTTCGAAGTCCATGATCATATCGTTGGCGCGGGCCTTCAGGTCGAGTATCCGCTTGCCGTACTTGTGAGGCTGACGCTGGTATTGCTCCAGAATCTGCCGTTGCTCCGCCGCATCGTCATCCATCACCCTGGCCATCTCTTCATAGTGATCGGCCAGTTGGCTGTGAGACTCGCGGGTGTCCGCGTTCTGCATCTCCAAGGCCCAGTCATGGGGCCGCAATTGCTTGCTCGGCGCACAGCCGATCAGCATCCCGGCCATCGCTAGCGCGGCGAAAACACGTCCTTGCCTGATTCCTTTCGTTGCGATTACTTTCATGGCGTACCTCCTTGAGAGAACAACAGGGGCCATCCAGCGCCCCACAGGGTGTTCATGCCAACATGACACCCGCTTCTTCCGGGAGGGCGGATGCAATCATCCCCACTCCCGCCGCCGGGCCTGTTCCCGCATATCCCGCAGGAACTTTTCATACCCGACCAACAGATAGACCGCGAATCCGGCGATAACGGTCAACAGCCATTCCTCCCCGCCCAACGGCGCGGTGTGGAACAGCCAATTGAATGTGGGCAGGTAGATGAACGCCATCTGGGCCAGCAGCATGACGGCGATGCCGCCCCACAGCCAGGGATTGGAGAACAGCCCGACCTTGAGCATGGAATGGGTGAGCGACCGGCAGTTCAACAGGTAGAAGCTCTGGCCGACGGCGAACACGTTCACGGCGGCGGTGCGGGCCTTCTCGATGGGTTCGCCGTGGGCCATTTCCAACTCGAACAGGCCGAAGGAGGCCGCCGTCAGCAGCAGGCCCACGAACACGATGCGGAACAGCAATTGCCCGGTCAGGATCGGCTCGTCGGGCCGGCGGGGCGGACGCCGCATCAGGTCCGGCTCCTTGGCCTCGAAGGCGAGGGTCAGCCCCAGGAACACCGCCGTGGTCATGTTGATCCACAGAATCTGCCCCGGCAGGATGGGCAGGGTCATGTCCAGCATCACGGCGACCAGGATCACCAGCCCCTGCCCGATGTTGGTGGGCAGGGTCCAGGTCAGGAACTTCACCAGGTTGTCGTACACGCCCCGGCCCTCCTCCACGGCGGCGGCGATGGAGGCGAAGTTGTCGTCGGTCAGCACCATCGCCGCCGCCTCCTTGGAGACCTCGGTGCCGGTGATGCCCATCGCCACGCCGATGTTGGCCTGCCGCAGGGCCGGGGCGTCGTTCACCCCGTCGCCGGTCATGGCGACGATATGGCCGTGGGATTGCAGCGCCTTCACCAGCCGCAATTTCTGCTCCGGCGCGACCCGGGCGAACACGGCGGTGGCCTCGGCGGCGTCCGGCAGTCGCTCGTCGGGAATGGCGGCGAGGGCTAGTCCGTCCAGCGCGGCGACGGGGGCACCCGGTCCTTCCAGGCCGATCTGCTGGGCGATGGCGACGGCGGTAATCAAATGGTCGCCGGTGATCATCTTGACCTTGAGTCCCGCCGCCCGGCAGTCGGCGACGGCGCGGATGGCCTCCGGGCGGGGCGGGTCGATCATCCCTTGCAAACCCAGCAGGCCCAGCCCGGCGCCCACTTCATTGTGGTCGATGTCGCCGTCGTGGCGGGGCCGCTCGCCCCGCGCGAAGGCCAGCACCCGCAGTCCCCGTTCGGCCATCTCGCGCACCACCCGGTGAACCTCGTCCACGTCCAGCGGGACGGGGCTCATCGCCGCATCGAAGCCGTGGGCGCACCGGGGCAGCAGGCTTTCTACCGAACCCTTGAGATAAACGTGGTGGGCGTCCTCGGCCAGGTTGTGGTGCAGGGTCGCCATGAACTGGTGGGCCGATTCGATGGGGATGGCGTCCAGGCGCGGGTGATCCGCCGCCGTGTGTTCATGGCGCAGACCGGCTTTGGCCGCCACCGCCAGCAAGGCGCCCTCGGTGGGGTCGCCTTCGATGCGCCAAACGCCGTCTTCCTCCACCAGCCGGGCGTCGTTGCAGGGCAGGCCCGCTTTCAGGCATTCCCGCAGGGCGGGATGATCGGCGGGTGCGATGTCGCGGCCATCCGCCCCGAGAAAACCGCCGTGCGGCGCGTAACCACCCCCCGTCACCTCGAACCGCTCCCCGCCAGTCCAGACCGATTGCACGGTCAT
This sequence comes from Methylomagnum sp., assembly GCF_054333355.1. Taxonomy (NCBI): domain Bacteria; kingdom Pseudomonadati; phylum Pseudomonadota; class Gammaproteobacteria; order Methylococcales; family Methylococcaceae; genus Methylomagnum; species Methylomagnum sp. Next base: position 6,139 of record NZ_JBTEKS010000085.1, read on the forward strand.
TTGGTTCTGGGTCAGGGTGCCGGTCTTGTCGGAGCAGATGATGCGGGTGCCGCCCAGGGTTTCCACCGCCGGGAGCTTGCGGATGATGGCGTGGCGGCGGGCCATGCGCTTCACGCCGATGGCGAGGGTGATGGTGACGGCCACCGGCAAGCCCTCGGGAATAGCCGCCACCGCCAGCGCCACGGAGGCGATGGAGGTGTCCACCGGATCGTTCCCGCGCAGCCAGCCCGCCCCGAACGCCACCGCCGCGAGGCCGATGATGAACCACATCAGCAGCCGCCCGAATTTGGCGATCTTGCGGGTCAGCGGCGTTTCCAGCTCGACCGCCTCGGCCAGCAACCGGTTGATGCGGCCTATCTCGGTGCGGTCGCCGGTCTCCACCACCAGGCCCACGCCGGTGCCATACGTCACCAGGGTGGAAGAATAGGCCATGTTGGCCCGGTCGGCCAGCAGGGTCTCGGCGGGGAGGGCGGCGGGGCGTTTCTCCACCGGGGCGGATTCGCCGGTGAGGGCCGATTCGTCGATCTGCAATTCCCTAAGACGCAGCAAGCGCAAATCGGCGGGCACCTTGTCGCCGGATTGCAGGAACACGAGGTCGCCGGGCACCAGTTCCGCCGCCGGAATCACCAGCCGGGCACCATCCCGCAGCACCGCCGCGCTCAGGCTGAGGTCGCGGGCCAGGGCGTCGATGGCGCGGAGGGCGTTCATTTCCTGGATGAAGCCGATGATGGCGTTGAGCAGCACCACGCCGAAGATGACGGCGGAATCCGTCCAGCTTTTCAGGAAGCCGGTGATGAGCGCCGAGGCCAGCAGGATGTAGATCAGCGGGTCATGGAACTGCGAGAGAAACAGGGCGACCGGGCCTTTGCCCGGTTTCGGGGTCAGCCGGTTCGGGCCGTGTTGTTCGCGGCGCTGGGCGGCTTCCGGCGCGGCCAGTCCGTGGGCCGGATCGACAGTCAGCCGCTCCGCCGCCAGTTCCGGCGGTTGGGCGTGCCAGGGGAATTCAGGTGGGTTGGGCATGGGTTGGTCCTTAATCCTTCAAGGTTCGGAGAGGCTGTTGGCGGTTTCAGGTTCAGGTTCAGGTTCAGGTTCAGGTTCCGCCGCCCGCCGCCGGTTAGACAGGAAACCGGCCAGACGCGGCGCGAATCTCCGATAGAGCCAGACGAACAGCGCCAGGAACACGAACAAGCCCAGCCAGGCCGTCATCATCTGGGCCGTGTGGCGGGAAACCTGAAAGGCGGATCGGAAGCCGTGTTCAATGGCGAGTTCCAATGAGCCGAGGGCGAAATGCAGGACGTACCACACCACATGCAGCGCTTGCCCGACGATGAACAGCGCCAAATCGGGAGCCGCCAGAACCAGCGCTAGGCCACCGAGCAACGCCACGTATTTGGCGGGCGGGCGGCGCGGGGTGAATGGGGAAGCGTCGCCAGGTGGATGGGTTGGCATGGTGTTTTCCTCGACGGTAAAGAATCATTTTTTGGATGATTTATTTGCACAAAGTCGGAATGTCTCCAAGCTCAAAGACGTGCCTGAACAAGCGGCATCATGGAGGGTGAATCCAGCGCACTTCCGCACGCCGCTGGCGGAAACAGTGGATTTCATAGACAAAAACGGGTTAAGCCTATATTTTGTTGCTTCTAATAAAACAAAGCCTAGCGGAATTTCAGTCCGTCCATGCCTACGTCTCTCCTGGTCACGCCACCATAAGCCCCGTTCTCTTGCCCTAATCGCCGGGCATTCCGCATTTCCACCCCTATTCCATTCTCGCCGTCGGCGCTGTCCGGTGGGTGGTGTTGCATTGTTTCGCTTCCAGGAGTCTCCCCATGTTGGACAGGATCGAATTCGCTTCCCTCAAAAACAATCTGCTTAGCGGCTTGACCGTATCCCTCGCGATGGTGCCCGAAGCCATCGCCTTCGCCCTGGTGGCCCATGTCGCGCCGTTGACGGGCCTTTACGCGGCCTTCTTCGTCGCGCTCATCACCGCCGCGCTCGGCGGACGGCCCGGCATGATTTCCGGGGCGACCGGCGCCCTCGCCGTGGTGATGGTGTCGCTGGTGGTGCAGCACGGCGTCGAATATCTCTTCGCCACCGTCGTCCTGATGGGCGTTTTGCAGATGCTGTTCGCCGCCGCCAGGTTCGGCAAGTTCATCCGCATGGTGCCCCATTCGGTCATGCTGGGTTTCGTGAACGGGCTGGCCATCGTGATCTTCCTGGCCCAGTTCGGCCATTTCAAAGTGGTCGGCGGGGACGGAACGCCGCACTGGATGAGCGGAACCCCGCTGTACACCATGGCGGGCTTGATCGCGTTGACGATGCTGGTGATTTACCTGCTGCCCAAAATCACCCAGGCGATTCCGGCCACGCTGGGCGGCATCCTGGCGGTGTCGGCGCTGGTCGGGACGCTGGGCATCGACACCAAGACCGTGGGCGATCTCGGCTCCATCAAGGGCGGCCTGCCGACGTTCCACCTCCCCGGCGTGCCCCTGGATTGGGAGACCCTGCGGATCGTCTTTCCCTACGCCCTGATCCTCGCCGCCATCGGCCTGATCGAAACCCTGTTCACCCTGAATCTGATCGACGAAATGACCGACACGCGGGGCCGCCCTAACCGGGAATGCCTGGCCCAGGGCGCGGCCAATGTCGTGACCGGCCTGTTCGGCGGCATGGGCGGTTGCGCGATGATCGGCCAGAGCATGATCAACGTGAACAACGGCGCCATAGGACGCCTCTCCGGCATTTCCACCGCGCTGTTCCTGCTGTCGTTCATCCTGTTCGGCTCGGAATGGATCGAACGCATCCCCTTGGCGGCGCTGATCGGGGTGATGTTCGTGGTCGCGGAGAAGACCTTCGAGTGGGGGAGCCTGCGCGTGCTGCACAAGGTGCCCCGGCCCGACGCCTTCATCATCGTGGCCGTCACGGTGGTCACGGTGCTGACCGACCTCGCCATCGCGGTCATCGCCGGGGTCATCATCGCCGCCTTGGTGTTCGCCTGGGAACACGCCAAGCACATCAATGTCAGGACTTACCTGGACGATAAGGGTTGGAAGGTCTACGAACTGGAAGGCTCGCTGTTCTTCGCGTCGGTGGCGGGATTCCAAACCCTGTTCACGCCCAAGGACGACCCGGACGAGGTGGTGATCGAATTCCGCCGGGCGCGGGTGGTCGATCATTCCGCGCTGGAAGCCATTGATGGCTTGGCCGAGCGTTACCAGCAGGTCGGCAAACGGCTGCACCTGCGCCATCTCAGCCCGGACTGTCTGGACGTGCTGGAGAAAGCCAAGGGCATGATCGAGATCAATCTGCTGGAAGACCCGCATTACCATATCGCCGACAACAAACTTGGATAACCCGACGGCCATTGAGCTAAGCGTTCGTAGCTCCCGTAGGTCGGGCATGTACTCATGCCCGACATGGCCGCTCGTAACCGAAAAACCGTCGGGCATGGAATACATGCCCGACCTACGGATGGAATGGGCGCGAAGGCGTCACCCCGTGTTCCGCATCCCCGCCGCAATCGCGTTAATCGTCCGCAACAACGGCTTCATCCACGGGTTCTCCCCGGCCTCGTCCTCGCCCGCCTCCCGCAGCCGCCGCAGCAGGAACACTTGAATGAAGTTCAGCGGCCCCAGGAAGGCATTGCGCCGTTGCAGCGACGCCGCCAGCGCCGGGCTATCCGCCATCAGCCGGTCGCTTTGGGCGATGTCCAGCACCCAGTCCACGCAGCGCCGGTATTCGCCTTCGATCATCCCCAGCACCCGCTTGCCGGTGTCCGGGTCCACGCACAGCCCGGCGTATTCCTTGGCGAGGTTCATGTCCGACTTGCTCAGGGCCATCTGCGCGTTGCTCAGGAGGTTGCGGAAGAACGGCCAGTCCCGGTACATCTTGCGCAGGGTCTCCAGCCGCTCCGGCCTACCCGCGCACCAAGCCGCCACGCTGGAGCCGATGCCGTACCAGGCCGGGAAGGTCTGCCGCGATTGCGCCCAGGCGAACACCCAGGCGATGGCCCGCACCGAGTACTTGGAGCGGTCCTGCTTCTTGCGGTGGGAGGGCCGCGAGCCGATGTTGAGCCGACCAATCTCGCCCACCGGGGTGGCCTCGTAGAAATAATCCAGGAAGCCGTCGGTGTGTTCGGTCAGTTCGCGGTAGCCGTGTTCGCCGATGCGGGCCAGCTCGCCCATCACCGCCAAGTCTTCCGGGCGATCCGCCGGGACCGGCTGGACCAGGCTCAGGCTGGCTTTCAAGAGGCCGGTCACGCCCATGGTCAGCTCATAGATGGCGGTCTCCATGTTGTTGTAGCGGTAGAACAGCACCTCGCCCTGTTCGGTGAACTTGATCTGGCCGCGCACCGTGTCCGGCGGCTGGGCCAGGATGGCGGCATGGGTCGGCCCGCCGCCGCGCCCCACCGTGCCGCCGCGCCCGTGGAACAACCGGCACTTCAAGCCCCGTGCGCTGGTGATCGCCAACACCCGCTGTTGCGCCCGGTACAAGCCCCAGGCCGACGCCAGGATGCCGCCGTCCTTGCAGGAGTCGGAATAGCCCAGCATCACTTCCTGCCGCTCGCCCGCCGCGTCCAGCAGTGCCCGGTAAATGGGATCGTCGAGCAACCGGGTCAGCACGTCCTCGATCCGGTTGAGGTCGTCGATGGTCTCGAACAAGGGGCTGACGCCCAGATGGCAATGCCAATGCCCGCCCAGCCGTCCGGCCAGCCCGCTTTGCGCCGCCAGCAGCATGACCTCCATGACGTGGCTGGCGGCGTGGGTCATGGAGATGACGTATTTGCCGAAGCAATCCGGGCCGATTTCCCGCCGCATCCGGGCCATGGCCTCGAAGCTGTCCAGGGTCTCGCGGGTGGCGGGGGACAGGTCGGCGCGGTTGTAGACCAAGCCGCCCGGCGCGGCGATGGCCTCGCCCAGCAGCTTCATCCGCTCGCCTTCGTCCAGGGCGCGGTAATCCACCTTCAACGCCGCCGCCAGGAGGTCCGCCACCGCCTCGGTGTGCCGCCCGGATTCCTGCCGCACGTCCAGTTGCATGAGGTGGAAGCCGAAGGTCTCGGCCAGGCGGATCAAGTCGTGCAGTTCCATCGCGGCGATGGCGGCGTCGCCGTGTTCGCGCAAGGAAGCATCCAGCAAGCGCAGGTCCACCAGGAACTCCGCCACGCTGGGGTACGCCTGCCGATCCGGCAAATCCAATTCGCCATGCAAACGCTGCTCGACCCGCCGCAGGGTGCGCTCCACGCGGTATTTCATGAGGGCCAGCTTGTGGCGATACGGCTCTTGCAGATAGGGCCGCTCCACGTCCGCCGCCGCCGCGCCGAGCAGGGCGCGGTCGGCTTCCAGGCTGTCCAGCAGCGCCGCCGCCGGTTCGCAGAGGCCAAAGGAATGGGAAAGCTGGCCGCGCAGTTCGTCCAGGCGGCGAATGTATTCCCGCAGGATGGTTTCCGACTGACGGCGCAGCGCTAGCACCGTGATTTCCGGGGTGACATTGGGATTGCCGTCGCGGTCGCCGCCGATCCACGAGCCGAACCGCAGGAAGCTGGGCACGCGCAGGTTCCGGGCGGCGTCCTCGCCGTACACATCGGCCAGGGAGCGCTCGAAGTTGCGGTAGACCCGCGCCGTGGCCTCGAACAGTGACAGCGGGAAATAGAACAGCCCGGCCTCGATCTCGTCCTCCACCCCCAGGCGGCGGACGCGGACTTCCTCGGTTTTCCACAGCAATTGAATCTGGCTTTGCAGCCGCTCGATGGCTTCCCGGCGGAAATAGCCCTTCACCCGGTTGTCGGCCAGGGCGTCGTAGGTCACGAACACATGCCGCAGGGTGCCCTTGACGGTGCGGCGCTTGGCCTCGGTGGGATGGGCGGTCAGCACCGGCAGGTACAGCAGCTCATCCAGCAAGACTTGCAGCGCGTCCGCCGTGACGCCGGAATCCTTGAGCCTAAGCAGGGTGTCGTGGAAGGAGCCGGGCCAGTAGTGCCCGCCGCGCTCGGCCTGGCGGCGGCGCTGACGGAGGTTGTGGGATTCCTCGGCGATGTTGAGCAGGCTGAAATAGCGGTTGAAGGCCCGCACCACTTCGCCGATGGCGTCGGGGTCCAGCCCATCGACGGTGTCCAGCAGGTGCTTGCGCCGCAGCGGAGTGCCGTCGCGCAGCAGGCCGGCGAAGCGGCGTTGCAATTGCTCGACCGTGTCGGCGACTTCGGGCTGGGCCTGGGTCTTCAAGACCCGCGTCAGCACCGAGCCGAGCAGGCGGATGGAGCGGCGGAGTTCCTTGTCCTCGGTTTGAATGTCCATGATGGGGGATACCAGGGTGGGGTGGTTGGTGGCCTGCTCGGGCAAGGCGGTGGCCTCGGGCCGGTTTTTGCGTTTTGCCAGGGTCATGTGTGGTGTCCTCTTTCAAATTTCCGATGCCAGCAATGGGCGTTCCAGTCCTGCTGGGGCGGGCCGTTGTTCGCTAAGCGTTTTGAACTGACCATCCAGGGGGTCGTAGCCGAAGACCTGGCCGGTCTCGATCTTATAGACCCAGCCGTGCAGCTTTAGCGTGCCCCGCGCCAGCCCGGACGCCACCATCGGATGGGTGCGGAGGTTCCCCATTTGGGCCAGCACGTTTTCCTGGATGGTGACGTTGAGCAGGGTGGCGTCGTCCCGGTCGCTGTAGATGTCGCGGACGATGCGGCGGGTGATTTCGGCATGGGAAAGCCATTGGGTGAGGGCCGGGAAGTCGCGGCTGGGCGGCGGCTCCAGCAGCCCCTTCATGGCGCCGCAATGGGAATGGCCGCAGACGATGATGTCCTTGACGCCCAGCCCCGCGACGGCGAACTCGATGGTCGCGGCCTCGCCGCCGTGCCCGGCGCCATAGGGCGGGACGATGTTGCCGGCGTTGCGGAGGATGAACAGCTCGCCGGGTTCGGTCTGGGTCAAGAGGTTGGGGTTGATGCGCGAATCCGAACAGGTGATGAACAGCGTCTCTGGCGATTGGCCGTGGGCGAGGCGCTCGAACAGCTCGCGCTGGGAGCCGAACAGCTCCGACTGGAAGTGGTGGAGACCTTCGATGAGTTTTTGCATGGCTGGATTCTCGCTTGTTGTTCTGGGGGAACCGTTCACAGGCAAGAGATTACGCAGCCGTCCGGCCATCGTAAATTAGGAATATGTTTGGCGATTCATAAAGAAAATCTATGAATCCACGGAGGCTCCCCGCACGCCAGCCTTTCCCCCGGTTCCCAAGCCCATTGCCGGTGATAAGATTTAAGGGAGGTGGGCTTAATTGGTTGACGACAACACTGTCGGAGCGCGGGCGTCCCGCCCGCTCGCGGGCCAGAGGCCCGCGCTCCCAACGGGATAAATCAATTAAACCCACCCCCACCCATCGAACCGGGCCGCATTGCGATGGGTTCCGCGAAGCTCCACCCATCCCATAAAGATATTCTTTCCTAGAAATCGCCTAAGTTAAGCGCACGGGCTTTGATTTCGTTGGCTGAGCCTGTCCTGAGCGCAGCCGAAGGGCGGAGTCGAGGCCAGCGAAATCAAAGCCCCTCGACAGGTTCGCTTCGACTCCGCTCAGCGAACGGTAGCCTAACTTAATGGCAGTGCCCGCTA
>NZ_JBTEKS010000086.1:0-13719 GCF_054333355.1 Methylomagnum sp.
ACCCTGATCGAAGGCGCGGCCGGGAAGATCCACCGCCTCGAAGATTGGGGACGCCGCCAACTGGCCTACCCGATCAACAAAGTCCTCAAGGCACACTATGTGCTTATGAACATCGAGTGCGACCAGCCGACCCTCGACGAACTCGAAAGCGGCTTCCGCTTCAACGACGCCGTGATCCGCAGCCTGACCGTCCGCAAGGACGAAGCCATCACCGAACCCTCGCCCATGGCGCGGGAAGGCCAGGCGGAGTCTTCGGCCCGCCGCGGTGACGATGGCGCCGACGACGACGCCGACGACAGCGCGGCCGCCGACGCCTAAGTCCGGGCGGATTCAGTCCACACCACATTTGATTCGTTCAGAGGTTCCTAATGGCTCGCCAATTCAAGCGCAAGAAATACTGCCGATTCACCGCCGAAGGCGTTAAGGAAATCGACTACAAGGATTTGGATATGTTGCGGGAGTACGTCTCCGAAACCGGCAAGATCGTTCCCAGCCGCATCACCGGCACCAAGGCCAAGTACCAGCGCCAGCTCGCCACCGCGATCAAGCAGGCACGGTTCCTGGCCCTGCTGCCGTTCTGCGACAGCCACAGCTAAGCCGAACCAGGCCGCCACGGGTACCGGGTTCCGGCCATGCGTGCTTTAGCCGCCTTCGTCATGAAGGGCAGGGCGCAGGCCGTCCCGGCACTCGTGGGTCTGACCGTTCTTTCCTGGAGTTTTTCGCTCATAAGCCTGTTGTCCACGGCGGCGGTGGCGCTGCCGACCCTCCGCAAGGGTGCGCTGGAAGGTGCCGTGCTGATGGTTCTCGCGGCAGTGCCGGTGGCATTCGCTGGTTGGCTGCTGTTGGGAAGCCCGTGGCAAGCGGCGGGCTACACCCTGATGCTGTGGGTGCCCGTTTGGCTCGCCGCCGTCATCCTGCGGGAATCCGGGCAACTGCCCGTGGCGCTCGGAAGCGCCGCTGGATTGGGGATGCTGATGGTCCTCGGGGTTTACGTTATCAGTGACGATCCCGCGGGCCTGTGGGTCGAGGAACTGCGCAAGTTCCTCCGGCCCTTGTTGGAGCAGCCACGGTCGGCAACGGAAGCGGAAGCCATGTCGCGGAGTCTCGCGGCATTCGCCCACTATCTGACGGGCATGGTGGCGGCGGGTTCGGTCTTGATCTTGACCCTCGGCCTACTGATCGCCCGCTGGTGGCAGGCCACGCTGTTTAATCCGGGTGGCTTCCGCGCCGAATTCTTGGCGTTGCGTCTGCCATCGCCAGCGGCTTACCTATGGCTGGCCTTGCTGGCCGTGGCCTGGACCACGGGCGGCGGCATGGCGGAAATCGCCGCGAACTTGGCGATTCCGTTGTTCGTGCCGTACCTGCTGGCGGGGTTCGCGGTGCTGCACGCGCTGTTCGCGGGCGGCAACGGATTCTGGCTGGTGGGCATTTACATGGCCGTGCTGTTCGTTTCGCCCTTGATTATGGTCATCGCGCTGATAGGCTTCAGCGATACCTGGATCAACTGGCGCAAGCGGCTCTCGCGGGCTTGAGCGAAAAAACCAAACACTTACCGCATATCACGATTATTGAGGCATTCGACGATGGAAATCATTCTTCTCGAAAAAATCGCAAAGCTCGGCAACCTGGGAGACAAGGTCTCCGTCAAGCCGGGTTATGGACGCAATTACCTGATCCCGCAGGGCAAGGCCGTCACGGCCACCGCCGCTAAGCTGGCGGAATTCGAACAACGCCGCGCCGATCTGGAAAAGAAGGCGGCGGCTGACTTGGCGGCGGCTCAGGCCCGCGCCGAGGCCATTGGCAACGCCAGCGTCACCATCGCTCAAAAGGCGGGCGACGAAGGCCGTTTGTATGGCTCCATCAGCACCCGCGACATCGCCGACGCGGCGACCAAGGCGGGCGTTAAGATCGAAAAGCAGGAAGTGCGCCTGCCCTCCGGCGCGCTTCGCCATACCGGGGACTACTCAATCACCATTCACCTGCACGGCGACGTGAACGCGACGCTGGCGCTCAAGGTGGTGGCCGAGTAAGCCGGACGTATTCCGCCCGGCGGGTGTCGCCCGCCGGGTGGAGTCGAGCCGCTTCGTGAGGCTGCTTTATTCGGCGCTGTTCTACGCGCTGACCCCCTTCGTTCTAGGTCGGCTGGCCTGGCGTGGCAGGAAACTCCCCGCCTACCGGGCGCGCTGGCAAGAACGCTTCGCCCGCTACAATTTCCCGCCCGAACCCGGTTCCGTCTGGTTCCACGCCGTTTCCGTGGGCGAGGCCGAGGCCGCGTTCCCCCTCATCCGCCAGTTTCAGGCCCGCGTTCCCGCCCGGAAAATCCTGGTCACTTGCACCACGCCCACAGGATCGGCCCGCATTCAGGCCGTGCTGGGCGACGCCATCCGGCACGTCTACCTGCCCTATGATCTGCCCGACGTGGTGGGCCGCTTCATGGATCACTTCCGGCCCGCGCTGGCGGTCATCATGGAGACGGAAATCTGGCCCAACCTTTACGGCGAATGTGCGCGGCGCGGCATCCCGCTCGCCATCGTCAACGGACGGCTGTCGGAAAAATCGGCGCGGCGCTATCGCAAGATTCGCGGGCTGACGGCGGAGAGCCTGGCCGCCGTTTCCCTCATCGCGGCGCAGACCACGGTGGATGCGGAACGCTACGCCGCCATCGGCGCGGACCCGGATAAGATTGTGGTGGCCGGGAATGTCAAATTCGACCTGGAATTTTCCGACGCGATGCGCGAACAGGCCACGGCGCTCCGGGCCGAATTGTTCGGCACGAGGCCGGTGTGGATCGCGGGCAGCACCCATCCGGGCGAGGAAGAGCAGATTCTCGCGGCGCACCGGGTGGTCCGCCAAACAATTCCCGACGCGCTGCTGGCCGTGGCACCGCGCCATCCCGACCGATTCGAAGACGCCTTGGCGTTGTGCGTCGGCGCGGAATTTTCCGTGCGGCGGCGCGGCGAGCGGCGGCCCTGCGATGACTCCACCGAAGTCTTCCTGATCGACAGCCTGGGTGAGTTGCGCCTGTTTTATGCCGCTTCGGACCTGGCCTTCGTGGGCGGAAGCCTGGTGCCACGGGGCGGGCATAATGTGCTGGAGCCAGCGGCGGCGGGCTGTCCGGTGTTGTTCGGGCCGCACATGTTCAACTTCGCTGAAATCGCCGAGCGGCTCATGGACAGCGGGGGAGGGGAGGGCATTGGCGATGCGGGCGAACTCGGGAAGCGGGTGGCCCATTTGCTGGCGGCACCGGACAGCCGCCGGGACATCGGGGCGAAGGGACGCGCTTTTGTGGAAGCCAATCGTGGCGCGGTGCGGCGGGTCATGGATAGGCTGGCGGCCCTGCTGCCTTGAAGTCTTGTGGGAGCGCTTTCCCACTGCTTACTGAAATATTTGAGGCTCTTGAGTTTCGGTATACTCGAAACCCTTGTTCAAAGGCGAGGTGGGCATGTCGCCATGCCCACCCTACGGAACTTATCCATATAGGTAACTTATGCTGATTCCAATTCGAGCCATTGTGTTGTCGGGCGGGTCGGGCACCCGGTTGTGGCCGTTCTCCCGTGAGGCGTACCCGAAGCAGTTCCTGTCCTTCAGTGGGGGCCACACCTTGTTTCAGGAAACCGTCACCCGCGCCATGGATTGGGGCAGCGAATCCGCCAACACCTTCGAGGTATTGCCGCCCCTGGTGGTGTGCAACGAGCTACACCGCTTCCTGGTGGCCGAGCAATTGCGGCAGTTGGGGCAGGAGAATGGCTCCATCCTGCTGGAACCCATCGGGCGCAACACCGCGCCCGCCCTGACCTTGGCGGCGTTGTGCGCGGCGGAGGAAGGCAATGATCCGGTGCTGGCGGTGTTGCCGTCGGACCATTACGTGGAAAACGTGCCGGGTTTCCAAGCGCGTCTGGCGGAGGCACTGAAACTCGCCGCCGAAGGCCGGGTGGTCACGTTCGGCATCGTGCCCGACAAGCCCGAAACCGGCTTCGGCTACATCCGCCAGGGCGCGGCCATCGGCGAGAACGCCTACGCGCTGGGCGGCTTCACCGAGAAACCCAACGCCGCCACCGCCGCCGAATATCTCGCCACCGGCGAATATCTGTGGAACAGCGGGATTTTCATCCTGCGGGCCAGCACATGGCTGGAAGAGATCGGCAAGTACCGGCCGGACATCCTGCGGGTTTGCACGGAGGCCTATGCGGCCAGCAAGCGGGATGGCGATTTCATCCGCGTGGACAAGCCGCTGTTTTCCCGCTGTCCCAGCGATTCCATCGACTACGCGGTCATGGAGAAGCTGACCGCCACGCCTTCGGACACCGTCCGCGCCGTGGTGTTGCCGCTGGACGTGGGCTGGTCGGACCTGGGTTCCTGGCCCGCGCTGACAGCGGTGCGGCCCCAGGACGGGGACGGCAACGTGATGATCGGCGACGTGTTCGCCAAGAACACCCGCAATTCGCTGCTGTACTCGCAGAAGCGCTTCCTTGCCGCCGTGGGCATGGAGGACGTGGTGGTCATCGAGACCTCCGACGCCGTGTTGGTGGCTCACAAGGACTACGCTCAGGACGTGAAGGCCATTACCGACCATCTCAAGCAATCCTCGCGTTCCGAGCATGTCTATCACTCCAAGGTGCATCGGCCTTGGGGGGATTTCGAGTCCATCGACAACGGCTCGCGCTATCAGGTCAAGCGGCTGACCATTAAGCCGGGCGCCACGCTGTCCCTGCAAATGCACCATCACCGGGCCGAGCATTGGATCGTGGTCAAGGGCACGGCGCGGGTCACTCGCGGCGATGACGTCTTCTTGCTGACCGAGAACGAGTCCACCTACATTCCGCTCGGCATCACGCACCGGCTGGAAAATCCCGGCGCGATTCCGCTGGAAATCATCGAGGTCCAGTCCGGCAGCTATCTCGGCGAGGACGACATCGTCCGCTACGAGGACCGCTACCACCGCGTGGAATCCAAGTAATTCAATCCTTTACCATTCAAGCCAATCACCCATGACCCTTTACTGTGGAATCGTGGGTTTGCCGAACGTCGGCAAATCCACCTTGTTTAATGCGCTCACCAAGGCCGCCATCGCGGCGGAGAACTATCCGTTCTGCACCATCGACCCCAACGTGGGCGTCGTGCCGGTGCCGGACGCCCGCTTGCAGGCCTTGGCGGAAATCGTCAAGCCGGAACGGGTGGTGCCCACGACCATTGAGTTTGTGGACATCGCCGGGCTAGTGGCGGGCGCTTCGAAGGGCGAAGGACTGGGCAACCAGTTCCTGGCCCACATCCGCGAGACGGACGCCATCGCCCATGTGGTGCGCTGCTTCGAAGACGAGGACGTGATCCACGTCGCGGGCAAGGTGGACCCGATTTCCGACATCGAGGTCATCAACACCGAGCTGAGCTTGGCGGACCTTGCGACCGTGGATAAGGCGCTGCAACGGGCCGTCAAGGCGTCGAAGTCGGGCAACAAGGACGAACTCGCCAAAAAAGCTTTGTTTGAGAAAGTGCTGGTCCATCTCGACACGGGCAAGCCGGTGCGCTCCATGGCGCTGGACGCCGAGGAGAAGGCGCTGCTCCGGGAACTGCATTTGCTGACCATCAAGCCCACCATGTTCATCGCCAACGTCCGGGAGGACGGCTTCGAGAACAATCCGTTCCTGGACCGGGTGCAGGAATACGCCGCGCAGGAAGGCTCACTGGTGGTATCGGTGTGCGCGGCCTTCGAGGCGGAAATCGCGCAACTGGACGAGGCGGACAAGGGCGATTTCCTGGCCGAGATCGGCATGACCGAGCCGGGCCTGAACCGCGTGATTCAGGTGGGCTATCGCTTGCTGAACCTGTACACGTATTTCACGGCGGGCGTGAAGGAAGTCCGGGCCTGGACGATTCCCGTCGGCGCGACCGCGCCGCAGTCGGCGGGCGTGATTCATACAGATTTCGAGCGCGGCTTCATCCGGGCCGAAGTCATCGCTTATGACGATTACATCGCCTATAAAGGCGAGCAAGGCGCCAAGGACGCTGGCAAGTGGCGGCTGGAAGGCAAGGAGTACGTCATGCACGATGGCGATGTCGTGCATTTCCGGTTCAACGTCTAGGGAGGGGGCGGACATGGCGGCGTGCCGCCATGGGCACCCTTTATTTAACATAATGCGCATTATGCGCAATTGGTAATCCGCCTCATACACGCCCTGGTCAAGGACGACCCGCCCCACCTAGCGACAATACCGCTCAAGGTTTTCCTTAAGGGTCAGCATTCCGTGGTTGCTCTCGTAGAGATAGAAATAATCCCGCCACCACCGGCAGCCATCTTCGCGGGCCTGAACGCTGGCAAATTCACTGTCGAGGTGATTCCGCCATCGGGCAATGGATGAACGAGTGCCCGGCTCAGGCCCGACGACGGAAAAAGCGCCTGAACCGCCCGTAGGCGCACCCTCGGACCAGTGAATGAAGCTGCCAGGGGAAAGCGGATCCTTCGAGCCGGAGTCTCGATATTGCGAAGGTGCCGGAGCAAGAGAAAGCCTGGATGTGTAGGCGGTGAGATGGGGCTGACGAGTCTGTGGTTTAGCGGAACGAGATTGCTCAACTTCGTGGGATTGCTGTGAGGCAGAAACCGTAGGCGAAGCCAAAAGACGGGAAAGCGTTCCCTGCATATCCCAAAGACCCATCATATCAAGCATCATGCCAGCCAGAGATAAAGACATGGGAGCCACAAAAAGAAGAAGAAACACATGGTCCGCCAACTTTGAGCGACGACGGTGAAAGTGAGAAGGACGCATAAATGCTCCATTTGAAATACATCGTCAAATTATAGAACGGAGGCACCCTGCCCCACCAGTAAGTCACCCCAAGCGGGAGACCCGGATAAACTGAAAGCCCATCCCTCAAGGCTGCTTTCTTCATGTTGCTTCAATGTCAATGTCCTACTAAAAATGGAAGAATCTTTACTTGGGTTCTCGCTCTCTGCTGAGCCTAGCGCTCTGTCATGCGTCGAATGACGTGTAGCCTATAGGATGGGTGGAGGCGCACTGGGCATGAGGCCGAAAACTCTGGCGATTCTGGCCGTGCGCCGTAACCCATCGGGCGATGTCGGCCTGCTGATGGGTTACGGTGCGCCGCGGCCTTTTCAAAATTCGGTGGTTCTTCATGGCGCCCCTCCACCCATCCTATCGGCTGTCGTTTTCAAAGTTATTAGCGGTTTGTGCCTTGATGATTATCGTCGCCACCTCGCCAATCGGGGTGTTTGCCACCCGGTCGCTGCTTGATGCTAGGGAGTATTCGGATATGGTCAGGTTTTTTTAGGGATACTTTAGCAATTAGTCTGTCTGAAATGGACGGATAATAGCGTCCGGCGGGTCGTGCAAAGTTAGACTTTTGTTTTAGCGGGTTGGTCAAATACTAAAAAACCGTCCGGGCTTTTAAACAAGCTTGGACGGTTTTTTATGGACCAAAATACGATTCTGAGATTGGTTCTACTGCCCTGCCCTTTCCTGTGCGTAAGGATTTTGGCAATCCACTAGCACGGTGAATTTCCGGTCCTGGGTATAGGCCGCGACGGAGAGCTTGTAGCCGTCCAGTTTTTTCCAGAAACCGTCGTTGCCCGAGGTGGCGGGGCAGACTTTCGATTTCAGTAATTCATGCTGTGCCCCCGCATCGCCCGGAATGGCTTGGGGCACTAGGATGTCGGCCACCAGTTCCTTACCGCCGAAGCCGTGCGTAACCTTGACGAACTTCCAGCCGTTTTCCATCAGGCGGCTGGCGAATTGCTTGTCCAGCGCGTCGTGAATATCTTGGGGGATGGGCCTGGAACACGCCGCTAATCCCAATATAATCAGGCTTAATAGTTTGGTTTTCATGATGTTTTCCTCTGGATGGGCACATCCCGTGCCGCTGTGATTTATGGTGTGATGGGTCGCCGGGCTTGCGCCGGGGAGGCCCGATGTCATTATAGGCACGCGGCTATGGAAACAGCAGAAAATTGAACTTGCATGAACGTAGTGAGCGGATTGTATGTTTTATCGCAACGCCCGCAGGTGTAACCTCAAAAACTGATGAGTAAAATAGGCGCTATGTGCATCCCGAGAAATTACCCTTGAGTCGCCCTTTATGACCGCCCGAGATTTTTTCCACGCATCGGTAAAACAAGCATTGCTTAACGACGGCTGGACGATTACTGACGATCCGTTGGTCGTGCAATTCGGCAATATCAATTTGTACATTGACCTAGGTGCAGAAAAGGTTATTGCTGCCGAAAAGCAAGGCAAGCGAATTGCGGTTGAGGTGAAAAGCTTCCTTGGCTCTTCGCTGGTCAGCGAATTTCATACGGCGCTGGGTCAATTCTTGAACTATAAGTTTACCCTGCACGCGAAAGACCCGACCCGTGTTTTGTATTTGGCCGTTCCGGCGGACGTTTACGAAAGCTTTTTCACGTTGCCGTTCACACAAGGCGTGGTTGCGGAATATCAAGTGAAAATCCTGGTTTATAACCCTCAAACTGTGGCAATCGACTTATGGATAAACTGACTCAATACCGGCAATACATACGGGATATTATCGGTGAATATAGCCAGTATCGTCCGTCCTATGGCGAGGTCGAAATGGAGCAGGTCATTGATACGGCGAATGACCATTACCAATTGATGTCCGCCGGGTGGGATGGCGAACACCGCGTCCATGGCTGTGTTTTCCATATCGACATCAAGGGCGGCAAAATCTGGATTCAACACGATGGTAGCGAGGAAGGCATCGCCAACCGACTGGTGGAATACGGCGTGCCGAAATCGGATATTGTGCTGGCGTTTCATTCTCCGTTTCGGCGGCAGTTTACGGGGTTTGCGGTGGGATAATTAAGTAAGTCCAAAAAACAGAAAAATCCTACAAAGAGGTATTTCAGTTGCCTATTTTTGCATCACGCTCAGTTCGTCGAATGCTTGACGAACTTGCTTTAATATTGCCACCTCTTCGGACTCAAGAGCTTGAGTCAAGGTTGCGGTCCCGCAATGACCAAACTGTCCCAACCGAATGGGAAATTGCTATAGGGTTTGCCCTTTCAAAGGTTGGAAAGATTATTGATCCAGGGATTGAGCTTCCGGGCAATCCAGATTATTTTTTCGAGGCACCGGATAGCAACAAAAAAATTGTTATTGAAGTCACGACGCTATCTGACAAAAACATAGACAAAGAAAATCCTGTGGATGAGTTCATTGAGCGCCTAAGAAAAATAATGATAAAAGAAGGTATAGTGCCTGGCCTTGGAAGTTACGGGTGGAGCATTGGCGACATTGAGATCGATGATCGGATTATACTAGGCGTGCCGGATCATACTAAATTAGACAGTTTCTTTAGGGAGCCTAGCTTTAAAAATTTTTTAAAATCCATAAAAGAATCCCCCTCTGTTGAGCATTTATATGAATTTAAAGCACGCGGAGCATGTAGCGTTATTTCGTACATGCCAGGACGGAAAAATGTTTCCTGTACTCATCGAAGCTATAAAGTAGCTAGAACCTTAACCAACTCCAGCGTTTTAAATCGTTTAAGAAACAAAGAGAGGCAGCTTTCAAGAGCAAATATCGGTAAGTTGCCGTCAATTCTATTTTTATGTGACAACAATAGTCATCTTTTAAAGCATTTACAGATGAATTCACCCAATACATATAATATTGATGATATTGTATCCGCCCTATTAGACGGTCGCCAGCAATGGCAAGAAGGACCATTTATTATCCAGAAAGGAATTAAAAAATATGGAAATAAAATACACGCCGTTATAACTTTAACAACACATCGCCTCATGGATTTTCTCAGCAACCATGGGCGTTATGAGCTACGTGGTCGAATAATTCCAGCTTCTTATTGTGATGATTATATTTTATCACCAGAATTTATAAGCATAATTAACGCCGCCATTGCTCAATTACCTAT
Organism: Methylomagnum sp.; assembly: GCF_054333355.1. Taxonomy (NCBI): domain Bacteria; kingdom Pseudomonadati; phylum Pseudomonadota; class Gammaproteobacteria; order Methylococcales; family Methylococcaceae; genus Methylomagnum; species Methylomagnum sp. The sequence goes on from NZ_JBTEKS010000086.1 coordinate 9,904, forward strand.
ACCCGTCCGCACCCCGAATAACGCTATGAGAGTTAGCAAATGGCCAGCACATTTTGGAGGAGGTAGCATGACAGCAAATACGATTAAAATATCTTTACTTACATTGCAAAAACTTTTGTCTGGAGAAATTTCCTATGATGAGTTTGCTGAAAGCCATGGAAGCTTAGCTACACAGCTTAAAAACTTGGATATGAGAGGGTTTATGATATCCAATATAAAAATTGATCCGCAAAACGATGCAGATGATGATTGGGTCACGCTAAGCTATGATGGCTTACAGCCAGATAGGCTATTTAATATAAAGCGCCAAAAATAATGGTTGTTACCCAATATGTCTTGTGAAACAGCTATCCCCAAACTCCAACGCCCCCCCGCCGAAACCCTCTACGCCGACGAACTCGTCGCCCTCCGCCAACAGGACCAAGGCCCGAAGCCCCCCGGCTGGCAACTGTCCATGCCAGCGGTGCGCGGCTTCATCCTGGGTGAGCAGGGACTCCGCCGGAAAATCGTCTGCGCCCCCAGCCTCATCGAGCGGGCGCTGGTGACGCTCGCCAGCCACCGCGCCCTGCTCCTGGTCGGCGAGCCGGGCACGGCCAAGTCGCTGCTGTCGGAACTGCTGGCGGCGGCGATTTCCGGGGCCAGCACCCTGACCATCCAGGGCAGCGCCGCCACTACCGAAGATCAGATCAAATACGGCTGGAACTACGCCCTGCTGCTCAATGAAGGCCCGTCGCCCCGCGCCCTGGTGCCCTCGCCCCTGTACCGGGCCATGGCCGAGGGACGCCTCGTCCGCTTCGAGGAAATCACCCGCTGTCCGCCGGAAGTGCAGGACGCGCTGCTGTCCATCCTGTCGGAACGGCTGCTGATGGTCCCGGAACTGCCCGGCGACGGCGGCACGGTGTTCGCCGCGCCCGGCTTCAACCTCATCGCCACCGCCAACACCCGCGACCGGGGCGTCAACGAAATGTCCGCCGCGCTGAAACGCCGCTTCGCTTTCGAGACCGTGTTCCCCATCCGCGATTACGCCCAAGAATTGGCCCTGGTGAAGGCCGAAGTGGCGCGGCTGCTGGAACACGATCAAGTGCCGGTGCGGCCCGCCGACGAAGTGCTGGAAGTGCTGGTCACGGCGTTTCGGGAATTGCGCGAAGGCGTCGGTCAGGACGGCGCGGCGGGCGACAAGCTGGCGACCGTGGTCAGCACCGCCGAGGCGGTGAGCGTGGCCCATAGCGTGGCCTTGCGCGGCTATTACCTGCGCGGCGACGGCGGCGAACCCGGCGACATCGTCGAAGCCCTGGCGGGCGCGGCGGCCAAGGACAACGCCGAGGATTTGAAGAAGCTGCGGCGCTATCTCGAACACCGCGCCGGGAAGCGCAAGGGCGCCCATTGGGAAGCCTTCCACGCGGCCCGGCATCGGCTGCCGGAGTGAGATTCACCCAGTGTAGGTCGGGCTTCAGCCCGACTTTTACGGCCCCTTCTCCCCAAGATCGGGCTAAAGCCCGACCTACGAGGCGCATCGAGCGAAGAACTCTCCATGAAAATCCGCATCTTCGGCATCCGCCACCACAGCCCCGCCTGCGCCCGGCGGGTCGGCGACATCATCCGCCGCGAGCGCCCCAAGGCCGTGCTGATCGAAGGCCCGAGCGATTTCAACCCGCGCCTCGATGAACTCGCCCTGCCGCATCGCCTGCCCATCGCGCTTTATAGCTACGCCCACACCGACACCGGCCCGGCCCAGTGCTGGTATCCGTTTCTGGAGTATTCGCCGGAATGGGTGGCCTTGCGGGCCGGGCGGGAAACAGGCGCGGACGTGCGCTTCATCGACCTGCCGCACTGGCGCTATCGAGCTTTGGAAGAAACCCGCCGCCGCGCCGACGCCACCCGCCCGAACCCCCGCGACCGCTACACCCAAGTGGTCGGGACGCTGTGCGAGCGCTTCCACTGCGACGGCGCCGACGCGCTGTGGGACCACCTGTTCGAAGCCGCGCCCGACGCCGAACTGGACGCCCGCCTCGACCTCTATTTCGCCGAACTGCGCGGCGACGACTCCGACGGCGGCGATTCGCCCGACGACACGGCGCGGGAAGATTTCATGGCCCGCCACATCGCCGCCTGTGCCCAGCAATACCGGGACGATCCCGACGCCTTGATTCTGGTCATCTGCGGCGGCTGGCACCGGCCCGCGCTGGAACGGCTGTGGCCGGGGTATTTCGCGGCGGGCACGGCGGATTTCCCGGACCTGCCCGCCCCGCCGGACGCCGGTCCCGCCGGGTGTTATCTCGGGCCCTACGAATTCCGGCAGGTCGAGGCGCTGGCCGGTTACGGCGCGGGGATGCAATCGCCGCTGTTTTATCAATGGTGCTGGAATGCGGGCCGCGCCGCCGCCGTGGAAAAGGCCATCGCCGCCGTGGTCCAGCGGCTCCGGGCGCAGAAGGTGCCGTTCGCCACGGCGGATTTCGTCGGGCTGCGGCGGACCATCGAAGGTTTGGCGAACCTGCGCGGCCACGCCCCGCCCACCCGCGCCGACGTGCTGGACGGCTTCCTGGCGACGGCGGTCAAGGAGAGCTTGGATCAGCGCCCGCCCTGGTCGGAACGAGGTGTGCTGACCGCCGCCGATCATCCGGTGCTGCGGGAAGCGCTGCTGGCCCTGACCGGCGACGGGCGCGGCCAACTGGACGGGGCCACGCCCCAGCCGCCGCTGGTCAAGGATGTGGCGCGGATTCTGGCCGAACTGGATTTGCGGCCCACCCCGCACCCCCGCCTGGTCAGGCTGGACCGCCGCGAACCCGCCGACCGCACCCGCGCCGAAACTCTTTGGCGGCTGCGGCTGCTGGGCGTCGGCGGCGTGGCTTTGAAGGACACGCAGGCGAGCCGGGCCACGCGCCATCTGCCGGAAGCGTTGCGCTACGAGGAGCATTGGCAGTTGGTGCAGAACGAGCGCTGGTATCCCGACCTCATCGAAGCCAGCGTCCACGGCGCGACCCTGGCCCAGGCGGCGGAAAATGCGTTGCTGGCCGAGTTGAATGCTTACGGTGGCGCGGCGGCGGGGCTGGCGACGGCCTTGATCCGGGCGGTGCGGGCGGGTTTCCGGGATTTGGGCGAACGGCTGGCCGGGGAATTGGCCGCGTGCCTGCCCCGCTGCCACGATCACGGCGAACTGGCGCAGGCGGGCTTGCCGCTGCTGGAACTGGCGCGTACCGGCTTTTGGGGCGAGGCGTTGCGGGGGCTGTTGGGTCCGTCGCTGGCGGGGATTGGCGAGCGGCTGTTGTGGCTGCTGGACGGTCATCAAGCCGGGAACCGCGCCGCGCTGGAGCAGGACGCCGACGCGGTGCGGTTCCTGGTGGGGCTGCTGGATTTGGCCCCGCCGGAGTTCGATGGGCCGTTCGCGGTGGCGGCGCTGGTTCGACTGGCGCGGCGGCGGGATGGCCCGCCCGCCTTGCGTGGCGCGGCCTTGGGGGCGGCGCATGGGTTGGGTTCAATCGCCGCCGACGAGGTGCTGGTCCTGGTCCGCGCCGTGCCGCCCCGCGATGAGTTGGGCGATTTCCTGTATGGCCTGTTCGCCACGGCGCGGGAACTCGCCACCCGTGACCGGGGCATCGTCGCGGCGATTCATGGCGCGGTGGCGGCGTTGGCGGTGGAGGATTTCCTGGTGGCGCTGCCGAGGCTGCGGGGGGCGTTCGGCTGGTTTCCGCCCCGTGAGCGGGGTGCCATCGCGGCGCGGGTGGCGGAGGTGCTGGGCTTGTCGCGGGGGGAGCAGATGGGGCTGTTGCGGTTGCCGTCGGGGCCGGGGGGATTGGTGGATGCTAAGCGGGTGGAGGC
>NZ_JBTEKS010000087.1:0-13568 GCF_054333355.1 Methylomagnum sp.
CCCGACGACCCGGATTCCCCTCTGAGCTATTCCATGGAAGGCGCGGGCGTCGAGAGTCCCCCGGCGCTGATTCCGGTGGATTGGGCACCGCGTTGGAACTCCCACCAGCAAGCCACGGCCAAATTTCAGGACGAGGCGGGCGGGCATTTGCGCGGCGGTGATCCGGGGATTCGGCTGATTGAGTCGGCGGAAACGCCGAACGCTGAATGGTTCACTGAAATTCCGCCGGGTTTCCAGCCGGATGAATCCCGATGGCGGATCGTGCCGCTTTATCACATCTTCGGCGGTGACGAACTCAGCGCCCTTTCACCGCCCATTGCCGAGCGGGCGCCTGCGCCTTATGCCGCGTTGCACCCGGATGACCACGCCGCGTTGGGTGGGGCGGGGATCGTTACCGTAAAACTGGACGGACGCACGCGGCGGCTGCCGGTGCGGGAAGAGCCTTCGTTGCGGCGGGGCACGATTGGGCTTCCGGCGGATTTGCCCGGCCTGAATGTGGCTGAGTTGCCGGAATGGGTTTTCATTAGGATGCGCTGAGGCACGAAGCGCATCAATTGCTGCGACCGATGCGCCTCCTTCGTCGGCACATCCTATGAACGGGAGGGAAAAATCATGACGGTCGGTTCACCTTTCGATGTGGCGGGCATTCTGCTGGTGTTGATTACGACGGCGGCGCTGTTGATCTGGGTCGAGCGCCGCCTGCTGGCGGTGTGGCAAGACCGGCTCGGCCCGAACCGGCTGGGGCCGTTGGGCCTGCTGCAAGTGGTGGCGGACATGCTCAAGATGCTGAGCAAGGAGGATTGGATTCCGCCCTTCGCCGACGCCCCGGTGTTCGTGCTGGCCCCCACGGTGGTGATGGTGACGGCGTTGACCGCCTTCGCCGTGGTGCCGGTCGCGCCGGGCGTCGGCATCATCGACCTGAGTTTCGGCCTGCTGTACTTCCTGGCGCTGGCCTCGCTGTCGGTGTACAGCCTGATCCTGGCGGGCTATGCCTCCAACAGCAAGTACGCCCTGTACGGCTCGCTGCGGGCGGCGGCGCAGACGCTCAGCTACGAAGTCTTCATGGGCCTGTCGCTGATGGGCGTGGTGATGCTGGCGGGGACGTTCGACCTGCGGGCCATCGTCGAGGCGCAGCGGGACGGCTGGTTCGTGGGGCCGCAGTTGCTCGGTTTTCTGTTGTTCCTGGTGGCGTCGGTGGCGGAGAGCCATCGCGGGCCGTTCGACCTGCCGGAAGCGGAAGGCGAGTTGGCCTCCGGCTATCACGTCGAGTATTCCGGCATGAAGTTCGGCATGTTTTTCGTGGGCGAATACGTCAACATCACCTTGGGCGCGGCGATGATCGTGACGCTCTTTTTCGGCGGCTGGCTGGGGCCGTGGCTGCCACCGCTGGTGTGGTTCATGCTCAAGACGCTGTTCTTCATCGTGCTGTTCATCCTGCTGCGCGGATCGCTTCCCCGGCCCCGCTATGATCAGTTGATGACGTTCGGCTGGAAGGTGCTGCTGCCGCTGGCCTTGGTGAATATTCTGGTGACGGGCGGGGTTATGTTGTGGCGACAATGAAATGTGGGAGCGGGCTTCAGCCCGCGACAAGACCAGCGTTGATTAATCGCGGGCTGAAGCCCGCGCCCACTGGGATACGGCCATGCTGAAAGGATTCCTCAGCCAACTGCAAACCCTCGGCACGGTGCTGGCCCACACCTTCACCCGCGCCGACACCGTCCAATACCCGGAGGAAAAGCCGGCCCTAGCCCCCCGCTATCGGGGCCGCATCGTGCTGACCCGCGACCCGGACGGCGAGGAACGCTGCGTGGCCTGCAACCTGTGCGCGGTGGCCTGTCCGGTGGACTGCATCGCCTTGCAAAAGGCCGAGACCAAGGATGGCCGTTGGTATCCCGCCTGGTTCCGCATCAATTTTTCCCGCTGCATCTATTGCGGTTTCTGCGAGGAAGCTTGCCCCACCTACGCCATTCAACTCACCCCGGATTTCGAAATGAGCGAATACGACCGGCACAGCCTGGTTTACGAGAAAGAACATCTGCTCATCGCGGGCACCGGCAAATACCCGGAATACAACTTTTACCGGGTGGCGGGGCTTGCCATCAGGGGAAAGGACAAGGGCGAGGCGGAGAACGAAGCGCCGCCGGTGGATGTGCGGAGCTTGCTGCCGTGATGCTGCACATCCTGTTTTATTCCGCCGCCCTGGTGGCCGTGGTGTCCACCGCGCTGGTGATTACCGGGGCCAATGCCGTTCATGCGCTGCTGTACCTGATTCTGTCGCTGATCGCCTCGGCGGTGGTGTTCTACCTGATGGGCGCGTATTTCGCGGCGCTGCTGGAAGTCATCATCTACGCCGGGGCCATCATGGTGCTGTTCCTGTTCGTGGTGATGATGCTGAACTTAGGTCAGCAAACCTTGGAGCAGGAACGCCGCTGGCTGGAGCCGTCGGCGTGGCGCTGGCCGGCGGCGATGGCGACGGTGTTGCTGATCGAGTTTTTGTATGTGTTCCTGGGTGATGGCGACGGTGTCACCGGCCATATCGTCAGCCCGAAGGAAGTGGGCGTGGCCCTGCTCGGCCCTTATGTGATCGCGGTGGAATTGGCGTCCATGCTGTTGCTGGCGGGGTTGGTGGGGGCTTACCATTTGGCGCGGCCCGAGGTGCGGCGATGAGCGGCACGGTTCCGCTGACCCATGGCTTGATTCTGGCAGGGCTTTTGTTTGCCTTGGGGTTGGCGGGCGTGCTGGTGCGGCGCAATTTGATTGCGGTGCTGATGTCCCTGGAAATCATGCTGAACGCGGCGGGGCTGGCGTTTATCGTGGCGGGGTCGCGCTGGAATCAGCCGGATGGGCAGATCATGTTTCTGCTGGTGCTGACCTTGGCGGCGGCGGAGGTGGGCGTGGCGTTGGGCTTGGTGATGCGGGTTTATCGGCAGTTCAAGACGCTGGATGCGGATGTGTTGAGCGGGATGCGGGGGTGATCCCCAGGTTTGTTTAGACATGGAAACCATTATGGAGGAACTGATGATGTGGTCGATTTATCGTCGCGTTGCTGCGGAATTTATCGGAACGTTCTGGTTGGTACTCGGCGGGTGCGGTAGCGCCGTGCTTGCCGCCACATTCCCGGAGGTGGGCATCGGCCTACTCGGCGTGGCTCTGGCATTTGGTTTGACCGTGCTGACCATGGCGTATGCCGTGGGCCATATTTCGGGTGGCCATTTCAATCCGGCGGTATCCGCTGGCCTGTGGGCCGGTGGCCGCATCCCGGCGGCGGATTTGGTGCCGTATATTCTTGCCCAAGTGGCGGGCGCGATTGTCGCCGCCGGCGTGCTGTATCTCATCGCGAGCGGCAAGCCTGGTTTCGACATCGGCGCGGGATTCGCCGCCAACGGTTACGGCGCCCATTCCCCCGGCGAATATTCCATGGCGGCGGGCTTTCTGACGGAAACCGTCATGACCTTCATGTTTTTGCTCATCATTTTGGGCGTCACCGACTCTCGCGCCCCGCAGGGCTTCGCGCCCTTGGCCATCGGCTTGGGGCTGACCTTGATTCATCTGATTAGCATCCCAGTGACCAACACCTCCGTGAATCCGGCCAGAAGCACTGGCGTTGCGTTGTTCGTCGGCGATTGGGCGCTGGCTCAGCTCTGGCTTTTCTGGGTCGCGCCGGTGCTGGGGGCCATTCTGGCAGGGTGGGTGCATCGTCTGTTGGCGGCCACCATCCATGCCCAGGATTGGCAGGCCGCCGCGCCAAGCCGGGGACCGCGCACCTTGCCGTAGGCGTGGCGTCTGGTGAGGCGGGTTTATCGGCGGTTCAGGACGCTGGATGCGGATGTGTCGAGCGGGATGCGGGGGTGAGGAGGATGGCGGATAATGGGCGGCGTCAATATCCAACCAGGGAAGCCGCCATGCCGAATGCTATCAAATACGATTTCATTAGCGTTGAAGACTATCTTGAGGGGGAGTGTGAATCGGAAATCCGCCATGAGTATGTGGACGGGCAGATTTTCGCGATGGGTGGGGCGAGTGAGTTGCACAATACCGTTACGGCAGAGCTTTTCACGGCGATTCACGGCAAACTGCCCGATACTTGCCGGGCTTGGATCGCCGACATGAAGGTCAAAATCGAACATGCCGGGAAAGTCTATTGTTATTACCCGGATATTATGGTGGCGTGTGGGCCGAATACCGGCAATCAATATATTCGCACAAATCCAATTCTGATCGTCGAGGTGTTGTCCGGTTCCACCCGGCGCAATGATTTGAACGAGAAGCTTGCCAATTACACGAGGATTCCAACGCTGTTGGAATATGTGGTGGTCTCGCAGGATACGCCGCATTTGCGGATTTTTCGGCGGCGGATGGATTGGCAGCCCGAATATTATTATGCGGGGGATGTGTTTGTGTTGGAGTCGGTGGGGTTGGGGATGGCGGTGGAGGGGGTTTATCGGCGGGTTAGGCGGGAGGTGGGGTTGAAAGTTGGAAGCTGACATAATGACTAGCACCGTTTGAGTTTGTGATAGTAGGCGCTGAGATTGATCTGAAAAATATATGGGTTATTGTGGAAACATACGCATTTAGGTTGTCGGATGGTAGGATAGGTGCTTTTCAAATAGGTGCGGGGAGACAGTTTCTTTTTATTCCAAATGACCTGCTCGGATTTCAGCCACAAGTTACCTCTGATTTCGGCGGATTTGTTTTTGATGAGACCAGACAAGATAGAGAGAATGAAATCATTGAGCTTGTAAATGGCTTTCTGCATATCTTGTCACGTAGCAGCAATCACCCGCGCCCAAATGAGGTGAAAAGGTTGAGTGTGGTTGGGAAGCAAATTCCAAGGATGGGAACTCATAATGTGTATGGAGATACCGATTTAAGTGGCCGCACAGCGATTGATGAGTTTAAGGCGTTTAAGAGCATTTGTGATGCCCTTACGGAACTGTTTTATTATATTGAGCCATCTTGTATTGGAAGCAACTTAAAGGCTTATGGTCAGAAAATTAGAGAAATTTTGATTTTGGCTTGCACTGAAGTTGAATTTCTCCTGCGCAAATTTTTAGTCGATAATGGATATGCTGGAAAAGGAAATGGTCGCTATACGACTAATGATTATGTCGCGTGCAAAGATGCTCTAAGAGTTGCCGACTATTCTGCAAAGTTACTCTTACATCATGACCTTGGGGAAATTTCACCTTTTGCGCAGTGGAGCGCACAGAAACCAACGGAGTCACTAGAGTGGTATGACGCATATAATAGTGTGAAGCATGACCGTGGAGGCGCATTCAGTCGGGCAACGCTCGCGAATGCAATTTCTGCGGGGTGTGGTATCCATGTGCTATTAGAGAGCCAGTATGGGGCTAGGTTTTTCGATTCGCCTTTTTATTCAAAGTTCACAAGTCCTTTTATTACCACTAAAAAGCCGACGCCAAATCTTGAAGACCTGTATTGTCCCACCTTTACGGGGGAGGATGAGGCAAGATGGGAAGGTACGATAAAGTATTTTGAGCGCTAATCTTCGCTCGCTCCCACGCACCGCGTGAGTGCTAGATATGGTGAATAAATATGCAAGCTTATCTGATTGAAACCTTCTGGAGCGACGAAGACCAAGCCTATCTCTGCATCGCGCCCGACTTGCCCGGTTGCAGCCCGGTAGGTTGGGGTGAGGAACGAACCCCAACATGTTGGCGTGGATTAAGTTGGGGTTCCTTCGTCACCCCAACCTACGGGTTTATCAGCGACGATTAACTGAGGCCCGCGCCGTTCTCCGTAAAGGCACAGCCCGCCGCGCGAGCTAACTGGATTCCCACGCGGCGCGTGGGAACCATCAAGGAACGAGCAACAACGGCAAGGAGTAAGCCACATGCTAGCCCACCTATGGCTAATCCCCGCCCTGCCGCTGGCAGGCTTCCTCATCCTGACCCTAGTCCAGGGTAATCTCCGCCGCCATCTCGCCCCCTGGATCGGCGTCGGCTCGGTGGGCCTCGCCGCCCTCCTCGCCGGACTCGTCGGCCACGAATTCCTCACCGGCCCGGTGCTGTCCTACAAGCTGCCGCTGTGGACCTGGGCGCGGGTCGGCGATTTCTCGGCCAGCTTCGGGCTGTACCTGGACGCCCTGTCCCTCAACATGCTGCTCGTGGTCACGGGCGTCGGCTTCCTAATCCACCTCTATTCCGCCGGGTTCATGGCCGACGATCCGGGGCTGGCCCGCTTCTTCGCCTACATGAATCTGTTCGTCGCCGCCATGCTGGTGCTGGTGTTGGCGGATAACCTCGCCTTTCTCTATCTGGGCTGGGAGGGCGTGGGGCTGTGTAGTTACCTGCTCATCGGCTTCTGGTACGACAACCCCGACAACGGCGCCGCCGCCCGCAAGGCGTTCGTGATGACGCGGGTGGGCGATACGGCGTTCATCGTCGGCCTGTTCCTGCTGTTCGCCGCGCTGGGCAGCCTCGACATCCCGACCGTGCTGCAACGGGCGGCGGCGTCCTGGAAACCGGGATCGGATATCGCCGTGCTGGCGGCGGCGCTGCTGCTGGGCGGGGCGGTGGGCAAGTCGGCGCAATTGCCGCTGCAAAGCTGGCTGCCCGATGCCATGGCCGGTCCCACCCCCATCAGCGCCTTGATCCACGCCGCGACCATGGTCACGGCGGGCGTCTATCTCATCGCCCGCACCCATGCGCTGTTCGAACTGGCCCCGGAGGTGCTGCACGCGGTGGCGGTCATCGGCGCGGCCACGCTGCTCATGGCGGGCTGCACGGCCCTGACCCAGCGCGACATCAAGCGCATCCTGGCCTATTCCACCATCAGCCAAATCGGCTACATGTTCCTGGCGCTGGGCGTGGGCGCGTACTCGACGGCCATTTTCCACCTGACCACCCACGCCTATTTCAAGGCGCTGCTGTTCCTCGCTGCCGGGGCGGTGCTGCATTCCTACCACCACGAGCAGGACATTTTCCGCATGGGCGGCCTGCGGGAACGGTTGCCGGTGGCGTTCTGGAGCTTCGTCATCGGCAGCGCGGCGCTCACCGCTTTGCCGTTCACCTCGGGCTATTACAGCAAGCACGAAATCCTGCTGGCTACGTCCGCCGCCCGCGACGGCCTGTGGCTGTGGGGCGCGGGGACGGTCGGGGCGTTGCTGACGGGGTTATATAGTTTCCGGCTGGTGTTCGTGGTGTTCTTCGGGCCGGAGGATCGGCGGGCGTCCGAGCATCTCGGCTTCGCCATGACGGTGCCGCTCATTGTGCTGGCCGGACTGGCGATTGTCGGCGGGCTGTTTCCTGTGCCGCTGGGTTCGGTGTTGCCTCGGCGCGAGGAGGCTGGGTTCGACACGCTCATGGAAATCGCCACCGATGCGGCCCCGTTCGTCGGCGTCGGGCTGGCGGCGGGGTTTTATCTGGCCCGCGTCTGGTCGGCGGACGAGCTGACCCGCACCGATTGGGGTAGCGCCCTGCAACGGCTGTGGGTGGCGGGCTGGGGGTTTGACTGGCTGTACGGCGGGCTGTTGGTCCGGCCCTTTCGCTGGCTGGCGGAGGTCAACCGGGCGGATACGCTGGATGATGTTTACCGGGCCGTGGCCTGGCTCAGCCAATCCGGGCACCGGATGCTAAGCAAAACCCAGACGGGCAAATTACGCTGGTACGCGGCGGGCTTGGCGGGCGGGGCGTTGTTGGTCGTGGCGATGGGGATACTGGCATGAGTTTGATGTTGTTGATAGCAGTGCTAGTGGTGGGGGGCGGGTTGGCTTGGGTTTCGGAACGATGGAATGCTCAAGCGTTGGGTGTGCCCCATCGTTCGCTGAGCGGAGTCGAAGCGAACGATGGAGGCTGGCTTCGACTCCGCTCAGCCAGCGGCTTTCTTTTACCTAACGCCCCGCGCTGGATTGCCGTGCTGGCCCTGGTTTTTGATGCGGGATTGTTGACGCCTTACTTCGCGACGGCGGCGGGACCGGATCAAGCGGTTTGGCTGGATGATGTCCGGCTGGCGTGGATTCCCCGCTTCGGCATCGGTGTTCATCTGGCGCTGGACGGGGTGAGCCTGTTGCTCATCGCCCTGACGCTGTTGCTGGGCGTGGTGGCGGTGGCGGCGTCCTGGCGGGAGATTACGGAACGGGTCGGCCTGTTCCACGCCTGTGTGTTGTGGACCCTGGCCGGGGTGCTGGGGGTGTTCCTGGCGCTGGATTTGTTCCTGTTCTTCGTGTGCTGGGAAGTGATGATCGTGCCCATGTACTTCCTCATCGCCCTGTGGGGCCACGAGGACCGCGCCTATGCCGCCATCAAGTTCTTCCTGTTCACCCAGGTCAGCGGCCTCGTCATGCTGCTGGCCATCGTGGTGCTGGTGCTGCTCAGCCACGCCAAGACCGGCGTGTACAGCTTCGATTATTTCGCCCTGCTCGGCACGGAACTATCCCCGGACGTCGCGCCGTGGCTGATGCTGGGCTTTTTCGCCGCCTTCGCCGTGAAGCTGCCCGCCGTGCCGTTCCACACCTGGCTGCCCGACGCCCACACCCAGGCGCCTACTGGCGGCAGCGTGATTCTGGCGGGGGTGCTGCTCAAGACCGGCGCCTATGGTTTGCTGCGGTTCGCCATTCCCTTATTTCCCAACGCGGCGGCGGATTTCGCGCCCACCGCCATGGCCTTGGGCGTGGCGAGCATTCTGTACGGCGGCGTGCTGGCCTTCGCCCAATCCGATTTCAAGCGGCTGGTGGCTTATTCCAGCGTGAGTCACATGGGCTTCGTGCTGGTGGGGCTGTATGCCCGGAATCCCTTGGCGACCCAGGGCGCGGTGATGACCATGCTGGCCCATGGCCTGTCCGCCGCCGCCTTGTTCATGCTGGCGGGCGCGTTGCAGGATCGCCTGCACACCCGCGACATGGAGCGCATGGGCGGACTGTGGACCGACGTGCCGCGCTTGTCGGCGATGGGGCTGTTTTTCGCGGTGGCGGGGTTGGGGTTGCCGGGGCTGGGCAATTTCGTGGGGGAATTTCTGGTGCTGGCGGGGGCGTTCCGGGTGAGTCCGCTCATGGCAAGTCTCGCCGCTCTCGGCTTGATTGTCGCGCCGGTCTATTCGTTGATGCTGGTGCAACGGGCCTTCCACGGCGAACGCACGGAACCGCGTGACCTTACCGACTTCGGAGCAAGAGAACTGGCCGCGATGGCCTGCTTGATTGTGGCGACGGTGGCGATGGGCTTGTACCCGCAACCGCTGTTGGACATTACTCGCGCCGGGACTTCCGGCCTAACCGGCCCCGTCGTCGCGGGCGGGAGACCATAAATGGCGGGGGAAGGAAAACTTCGTTTGATCGCCCTCACCCCAACCCTCTCCCGTGGGGAGAGGGGGCAAAACATCGGTTTATCACCAGAGTCATCCATACCATGATTACCACCGCCGATTTGATCGCCCTGTTGCCCTTGATGGCTCTGGCCGTCACCGCCGTGGTGGCGATGCTGGCGATTGCCTTCCGCCGGAATCATGGGCTGGTGTTCGCGTTGACGGCGGCGGGCATTGTGGTGGCGCTGCTGCTGGTGCCGTTGGCGGCGACGGTCGCGCCGCGTGAGGTGACGCCCTTGTTGCGGGTGGACCGCTACGCCTTGGCGTTCACCGCGCTGGCCGCGTTCGCCGGGCTGGTGGTGGTGGCTTTGAGCCGGGATTATTTCCCCGACCGCTCGGACCAACCAGAGGAGCTTTACCTGCTGATTTTGACGGCGCTGCTGGGAGCTGGGGTGTTGGCGGCGGGGCAGCATTTCGCCAGTTTCTTCCTGGGGCTGGAAACGCTGAGCGTGTCGCTGTTCGCCCTGATTGCTTATCCGCACCGGGAGGGAAAAGCGCTGGAGGCGGGCATTAAATATCTGGTGCTGTCAGGCGTGGCGTCGGGCTTCCTGGTGTTCGGCATGGCCTTGGTCTATGCCGATACGGGGACGCTGGAATTCGCCAGACTGGCGGTCGCGCCCGGTTCCCTCGTTGCCATCGCCGGGATGATCCTGATTGTGACGGCGGTGGGCTTCAAGCTGTCGCTGGTGCCGTTCCACCTGTGGACCGCCGATGTTTATCAGGGCGCTCCCGCGCCGGTGACGGCGTTGCTGGCGACGGTTTCGAAAGGCGCGGTGTTCGTGCTGTTGCTGCGCTACGCGGTGGCGGGCGGGCTGGAACGCGCCCCGGTGCTGGTGGATGTGCTGAGCGTGCTGGCGGCGGCGTCCATGTTGGGCGGCAACCTCTTGGCCTTGCGGCAGGACAACGTGAAGCGGCTGCTGGCCTATTCGTCCATCGCCCACATGGGCTATTTGCTCATCGTGCTGGTGGCAGGGGCGAGGATTGGCGGGGATTTCGCCGCCGAGGCGCTGCTGTTTTATCTGGCGGCGTATTTCATCACCACGCTGGCGGCGTTCGGCGTCGTCGCCGTGCTGAGTCCGCCCGACCGGGAGGCGGAGAATCTGGACGACTACGCCGGGCTGTTCCATACCCGGCCCGGATTGGCGGCGGTGTTCACGGTGGCGCTGTTGTCGCTGGCGGGGATTCCGCTGACGGCGGGTTTCGTGGGCAAGTTCTATCTATTCGCGGCGGGTGGGTTGGGGGAGCAATGGGCGTTGCTGGGGTTGCTCATCGTCGGGAGTGGGTTGGGGCTTTATTACTATGTGCGGGTGGTGGCGCACATGGCGCGGGATGGCGGGGAAAGGCCAGCCGGGCAAGATGTCCTGGCTCCTTTGCCTTGGACGGGACGGGTGGTGCTGGGGCTGTTGCTGGTGTTGTTGGTGGGATTGGGGGTTTATCCGGGCAGGTTGATGAAGGCGTTGGTGGGGAGTGGGGTGGCGGTGGAAACGCGCTCGCCGGAAAGCGCGGCGCTGCAAGAACGAGTGTTGGTTAAGCCGCCTCGGTCGGAGGTGGGCGCCGTTCGGCGTGATCGGGATGGGCGGAGTGGGCGGTAATGAATATTCCATAGGATGGGTGGAGCTTTGCGGAACCCATCGCAACGCAGCGGCACGGCATGATGGGTTCCGTTGCGCTCCACCCATCCTATAAAACTCAACTCAACAACACCGCCACAAACCCCGTCACGAAGATCCCGTCGAACGTCCCCGCCCCGCCAATCGAGGCAATGGGCGCCCGCATCCCACGGATATCCTTGAGCCGCAGCAAGTCGGCGCCGATCAACACACCCAGGCAGCCGGAGATGTAGGCCACCGGCGCCCGGTATTCGCCGCCCAGCCACATGGCGACCAGCGCCGCCGAAAGGGGTGCCACCAGCATGGGCATCCCGATGCCGATGCCGGGAATCGGACGGCTCAGCAAAAAGCTGATGGCCGCGACGATGCCAGTGGCCGCCGCAACCATCAGCAGCGGCACCGCCGAGTGCATCGTCAGGAAAATCGAGAAACCCACCGGCACCAAGCAGCCGCCCACATTCACCACCACTTGGACGCGCCCATCGAAGGGCACGGGCGGCAGGCGCAGCAGGCCGTATTGGCGCGGATGGAAGTCGGCCAGCACCGGCTCCGCTTGCAGGGTGAACAGCGGCAGGTTGACGGCGCTGCCCAGCAGCGAGATTAACAGCAGCAAGGCGGCGGAGCCGGGGTCCAGCCCCAACTTTTGCAGCGTCAGGGCCAGCAGCCCCAGGTTGATGCTGAAGACCAGCCACAGCAGCAGGCCCATGAAGAGCAGCAAGAACAGGGGCGAAAATGGCTGGCGCATCGGTGGCTCCTGAAATGGCAAGCCCCGCGCCATTCGCCCTTCTATACATCAGGACGAACGGCGCGGGGCACGTTGGGCTTTAGGTCATTCGACCTTGATGGGCTGGCGCTTTACGCCCGGTGCCTTGGGAATGGTCAATTCCAGGATGCCATCCTTGAACACGGCCTTGGCGTTGTCGCCCTCCACCGCGCCCGACAGCCGCACGGTGCGCTGGAATTCGCCCCGGCTCATTTCGCGCCGATGATATTGGCCCTTTTCCTCCGTCTCCTCCTTCTGGGTCGTGGCGCGGAGGGTCACGGTGTTCTCGTGCAGGGAAACATCCAGGTTCTCCTTGCTGACGCCCGGCAGCTCGGCCCGGACGCAGAATTCGGTGTCGCGGTCGATCACGTCCACCCTGGGCAGCCGCCCCGCGCCGAATGCCGCCACCGCTTCCGGCCAATGCCGCCCGAACAGGGCGGGCATGGGCGTCAGCCATTGGCGCCGCATCTCGTCTAGCCATTGGTCGAAGTCGTCGAGGGAACTCAGGAATTGGCCTGATTGAGGTTGGGATTGGGGGACTTCTTTGCCGGTGGTTTCAGTCGGCTTGATATCTTGAGTAGCCATGGCGATTCTCCGTAAAAAAGCGTGGCGAACGAAAGGCCGGTAGTGCCTTTCTCAGCGCTGGATATGGGGCCGGAGAAGCGGAATTTCAATGCGGGGCGGGGGGGGATTCGGCCTTGCGGCCCAGGCGAAAAGCTTAGGTTTCCAGGATCAACAGGCTGATGTCGTCCGGGTAGGAGTCGTCGCCGTGCCAGGCGTGCAGCGCCTCTTTGAGCCGGGCGGACACATCGGAAATGGGATGGGTCGCTGCTTCGGTGAGAACGTCCTTCATGCGGTCGAGGCCGAACAATTCGTCGGCGGGGTTGGGGCACTCGATGATGCCGTCGGTGAAAACGAATAATCGGTCGCCCTTCGCCAGCGTTAAATGCTCCGCGTCGTATTCGCTGAATTCGAGGATGCCCACGGGCACGCCCCGGACTTCCGATTCATAGAAACTGCCGTCCGCCGCCCGCCACAGCAAGGGCGGCGGATGCCCGGCGGCGCTCAGCACCAAGTCGCCGGTCCTGCCGTTGATGATCCCGTAGACCATGGTCAGGAAATACGATTCCGATTCCGGGTCGTTGGAGAACCGGCGGTTGAGTTCGGCGATGATCTGATTGGGGGGTTCAAACTGGGCGGCACCGGAGTCGTCCTCGGTCGGCGCGGCGGTGCCGTAGATTTCGTTCTCGTGCCGCTGCCGAAGCTGCTTGCCGGTGGCGAATGAAATGAGCGACGACGACACGCCATGCCCGCAGACATCCAGTTGGAAGAACGCGAGGTGGTCATCATCCAGCGGGAAATAGCCGATCATATCCCCCGCCAACAGGCTGCTGGGCAGGAACAGCCATTCGGTGCGAACGCCCGGCGACACATACGGCGCGGGCAGCATGGAATGCTGAATCTGCGCGGCCTTGGCCAGGTCCTTGCTCATGACGTCGTAGGCTTGGGAAAGCTCTTGATGGAGCGCCTCCAGCGCCGCCTTGCGTTTCCCCAATTCCTCTTCCAGCCGCAGGATGCGCATCCCCGAGCGGATGCGCCCGCGCAGCTCGTCCGGGTCCACCGGCTCGACGAGGAAGTCATCGGCCCCGGACTCCATGCCTTCCAGCAGGGCGTCCTTGTCGTCCCGGACGCTGAGCATGATGAAGTAGGTGTAGAACGGCAGGTGGGCGGCGCGAATCTTCCGGCACAGTTGGGCGCCGGTCAGTCCGGGCGTGTTCCAGCGGCAAATGACCAGGGTGGCCTCGCGCCCGCACACCCGCCGATACGCCTCCACGCCGTCGCGGCTGGGCACGGGTTCGTGGCCTTGCTTTCTGAGC
>NZ_JBTEKS010000088.1:0-13515 GCF_054333355.1 Methylomagnum sp.
TTATATATATCATCAATCGAAGGTGCTTCACGGGCAAGGTTAAGTCGACGAAGCACTGCATGAATAATATCGCTTGCCATTTCCGGGTACATAAATGAATACCAAGCTAAAACGCCAGAGGCAATCGCTATTGCCGTTATCATATATGCAGCAAGTGTCATTCGTAATTGAGGTACATTCGCTAGCCATACCGCCAACCACAGGCCGGAAGTCATCAATACCGGTTCCCAGGATGTCAACGTGGCGATTGCGATTGCGCAACAGCCGAAAGCTGTATTGACCGCGTGCAATCCTACATTTTGGATCCTGCGAACCAAGAACAGTATCGCGAGCAAAACCATCGTGATGGCAAAATTTAGATGCAAGACCAAGTAGCCAAATTTTATATTGATGGGCAAGGCGAACCATGCAAACGCGCTCAGAAGGCCTGCCTCGGTGCTAGAGAGGCGTCTTGCTATCAAAAAGAGCAAAAGCGCATTCATTAACATGATTGTGAACATCATGCCGTAGGCAGTGTTTTCAGAAGCCCCAAAGAGTAAGTTTAACTGAGACAGCAGTATTCCAAATAATGGCGGCCAATGGAGGTAGACGTCTGGGCGTCCGCTCAATAAGCCATTATTTTGTATAGGAATCCCATGCAAACCGAAAACGCCATATTCGGCGAACGTACGCGCAATGACAGCGAAATGCGCACTTACCCAAGCGTGTTCCATGCCAAATGGACGATGGTGTAGAGCCGGATTGCTGGCTGTGAAGAGCAGCAACGCAAGTAGCAACCAAAAAAGACAGATTAGAAATATCCACTGAGAACACCTAGTGGATTCTTTATTCTCGACAAAAGATAACATTCGATCATTTCCTACTGTTGGCGGAGTAGCAAGCCATCAGAAAAAGGAGGTGGGCTTAATTTGGTTGAGTGTGACTATCCACGCCGGAGATAGCGCGGCCCCGAAAAAATTCGGCAACCAATTATAGCGGCATCCATTTGGGTTCGATACAAAAATACAATGCAAGCCCTTGAGTTTAAATGTAAATCCTATGTCGAGTCCGAGTGTCCACCGCTATAAGTCCACCGCCCAAAAAAACTAAATCTACACAAAACCGATTTGCATTTTATTCAATAA
Source organism: Methylomagnum sp. (assembly GCF_054333355.1). Lineage (NCBI taxonomy): Bacteria > Pseudomonadati > Pseudomonadota > Gammaproteobacteria > Methylococcales > Methylococcaceae > Methylomagnum > Methylomagnum sp. The sequence continues at coordinate 1,125 of NZ_JBTEKS010000088.1, forward strand.
AGCGAAATCCTCCGGTTCTGCCGGGGGGACAGTGAAGGTTTGATGTTTCAGGGAGTCCATCGGGAAAATTCCACGCTGTGGGCCGTCAAGCACATACTTGAGAAGAATCCCGATGGACGAGTTTGAAAGTCTAAGCCATTCCAAATGGGAGTGTAAGCATTACGTTGTATTTATCCTCAAACGTCGCAGCCTTTGTTTGGCACATCCTACAATATGGCTCCTCCAATGAATCTCATCCAATGCCGGCATCCATATCTGCCGGGAATTAAAATCGGCAAATCATCTATTCCAACCCCCGCACGCCCCGCTCAATCTCCCCCTGCTTCCGCAATTCCCGCTTGAGAATCTTGCCCGTCGCGTTCTTCGGCAACTGCGGCAGGATTTCAAAGCGCTTGGGCACTTGATGGCGACCGAGACATTCCCGGCAATGGGCACGCAGGCTGGCTTCGGTTAGCCCCGCCGCCTCGTCCACGGCCACATAGGCGACGGGAACCTCCCCGTGCAACTCGCTGAACTCGCCCACCACAGCGGCTTCCTTGAGCCCCGGCAAGCGGTACAACACCTCCTCGATCATGCGTGGATAGACATTCATGCCGTTGACGATGATGAGGTCTTTCTTGCGGTCCACGATGCTGAAATAACCGTCCTCGTCACGGGTGCCCAAATCGCCGGTCAGGAGCCAGCCATCCCGGAACACCTCGGCGGTTTCCTCCGGGCGGTTCCAGTAGCCCTTCATCACATTCGCACCGCGCACGACGATTTCCCCCACCGCGCCGTCGGGTAGCTCGTTGCCCTCGTCGTCCACAATCCGCATCTCGACGCCGGGTACGGGCAAGCCCACGGTGCCGGGCTTCGCCACGCCGCCGATGGGGTTGACGCAAGTGACGGGCGAGCATTCGGTGGGACCGTCGCCCTCGTAGATGCGGACGCCGAACTTGGCCTCGAAGCGGCGCAGCACCTCCACCGGCAAGGCCGCGCCCCCGGCCACGCAATGGCGCAGCGAGGCCAGCGCCGCTGTTTTTTCATCCTTGAGCCGCAACAGCACGCTGTACATGCTCGGCACGCCCAGGAAGATCGTGCAGCGGGTGGCCTGGATCGTGTCCGCCACCAGGTCCGGCTCGAAGCGCGCCGCGGGCACGAAGGCGCAGCCGTTGGTGAGCGGGGTCAACATCCCGACCGTGGCGGCGAAGGCGTGGAACATGGGCAGCACCACCAGCACCACATCCTCGCCCGGTCGCCAATGCATGGCCTCGCGCACGCTGCCGGTGTTGGCGACGAGGTTGGCATGGGTGAGCATCGCGCCCTTGGGGAAGCCCGTCGTGCCGGAGGTGTAGAGAATCGCGGCCACATCCTCCTGCGGATCGAGCGCAGGCTCGGGGATCGGTGCCCCCGAATTCAACAGGCGGTCGAAATTCAAAGCGCCGTCCACTGCGGCACCGATGACGACGCTGAAAGCCAAATCCTGGACCAAGGGCCGCGCCTTGGCGATGGCTTCGGCCAAGGCGGCGTGGAAAATCAATCCCTTGACGCCCGCGTCGTTCAACACGTAGGCGATTTCCTCGGTGTTGATGAGCAGGTTGACGGGCACCACCGTCGCCCCGGCCTTGAGTAGCCCTGCGTAGGCGATGGCGAATTCCGGGCAATTGGGGCAGTACAGGGCCACCCGGTCGCCCCGGACGACGCCCAGCTCAGCGAGGCCCGCCGCCACCCGGTCGGAGAGACCGCCGAAGGTTTGGTGATCCAGAATGGTCGATCCGGTGATGATGGCCGGGCGGTCGGGGAATTGGCGGGCGCTGTCCCGCAGGGCTTGTATCAAGGTGGACATGGGAAAGGTTCCGGGAATGATGGTTGGCTGGTTGGGATGATTTGGCTTCCGACAAAACAATCCCGCCGCGCCCAGGTTGGATCACGGCGGGATTGGAGCGTGGCCATCTTGGCCGCGAGAACGCGGGCGGGGGCGCCCGCGCTCCCATTAGTTGATGACGTTGTGTCCGCGATTGCGCATACAGTTGACGAAGGCGCGCTTGTATTGCTCGTCGCCGGAAACGCCCGTCTGGGCACCGCCGCCGATGCCGCCCGCCGCCGCGCCAATCGCCGCGCCCGCGCCAGGACTGCCAGTCACAGCGCCGATGGCCGCGCCCGCCGCCGCGCCGAGCAAACCGCCCGCCGCCACGCCCTTGGCCGCTTCAGTGCCCGTGCTGCCAGCCTCGCCAGCGAGCATTCTGCATTCTTCAGTATCGCGTTGAATCATCGAAGGGTTGCGGTCGCCATAGGGATCGACCACCGGCTGCCAGTTGGAATAGGTGGCGCAACCGCCCAGACCCAACAATGAAACCAATACTAGGGATGCCTGCTTAATCATAAAAACGCCTATCTCGTGCTTCGTTGCTATTGAACAGGCCGAAACCGGATTGGCGTCGGCCACCCCCATCGGCGATCAAGAATAAATCGCGCCGCCCCCAATGAAAACCAATAGCAGTTCGACAGGCCATCCAGTTCGCTGTTTCAACCCACGATGGCTTCGCCCCGCGCCAGCTTCGGCAAGGAGCCGCCGACGCCCATGGCGTAGCGCATGGCAATCTTCTTGGCGGGCTTGATCCGCTCCGCCAAGCCCAGGCCAAGATTCCTGACGAATTTCAGCGGCAGATTGGCGTTGCTGAACACCCGGTAGAACATATCCATGGTGGTCATCATCAACAGGTTGTTGTGACGGCGCATGGACTCGAATTCGCTCAACACCTTGGCCGCGCCGATGTCCTTGCCACTGCGATGCGCCCCCATGATAGTCTGGGCCAACGCCGCCACGTCCAGCAAGCCGATATTGACGCCCTGCCCCGCCAACGGGTGGATCATGTGGGCCGCGTCGCCGATCAGCGCCACGCCTTCCTTGGTGTAGCCGAGGGCGTGCTGGCGCTTGAGCGGGAAGCTGCCCTTGGCGGTGATGGCTTTGATGTCGCCCAGGCAGGCCGGGAAGGTGGCGAGCAGTTCGCGCATCAGCTCATCATCCGGCAATGACCTGAGCCGCTTTACTTCTTCCGGCGTGTTGTACCAAACCAGCGAGGCGTTAGGGCCATCCAAGGGCAGGAAGGCCAGCGGCCCGGTGGGAGTGAACCGCTGCCAAGTGATGTCCTGCTGGCCGTAGGCGGTTTCCACGGTGAGGACGAAGGCGTGCTGCTCGTAGTCCCAACCGCTGACGCCCATGCCCGCCGCCTGCCGGACCCGCGAGAAGCCGCCGTCCGCCGCCACCAACAGCCGCCCTTTCAGGACTCGGCCATCTTCCAATTCCACCGTGGAACCACCCGGCGCGTAGTCGATCTTGCGGGTCTTGATGGGACACAGCAAATCGACGTTGGCGAAATCTTTCAGGCGGTCGAGGGCCGCGAGTTGGATAATGCGGTTCTCGACGATATAGCCCAGCACCGGCTCGTTGAGTTCCTCGCTGTTGAATTCCACGTCGCCTTTTTCCTCCCAGACCCGCATCCGGCGGAACGGGCAGAGGCGGCGCGAGACGACGCCCTTCCAGGCGCCGACGGTTTTAAGAACGCTGGCAGAGGCGATGCTGACAGCCGAAACGCGAAGGTCGTGGGGTTGCTCGGGCGCGAAGGCGGGCGGGGGGGCGTCTTCCAGCACAGCCACCCGCAAGCGGCTTCCCCCCAACGCACAGCCGAGGGTCGCGCCCACCATGCCGCCGCCCACTATGAGAACATCGTATTCATCTTGCATTGCTTTTTTCTCCCGAATCGCTCCGGTTGATCCGACCTCGGTCACTCCGGGCGAGCGGCGTAAAGTAGAAAGCAAGAAGGTTCCGATGGCAACCGTGAAACCCGGACTTTGGGCGTTTTGGCGGGAAAAATGGATCATGGGTAAACGCCATGTTTCCTTTAGCCACCCAATCCGCTCCCTGCCGCCTATTCGCAGGGCAATCGCGCCATGTATGAAAGGAAACTTTTGTCCCCTCTCCCACCGGGAGAGGGTTAGGGTGAGGGGGATCAAAAAGGATTTCTTCCTTGAAAAACATCTCCCGAGTTACGAAGAGGGCGGCTTAATTTGAAGCAATCCCATTTTTGAACACCCTCACCCCAGCCCTCTCCCACAGGGAGAGGGGGAAATCCACATAGCGCGATAGCCTGCCGCCTATTTGGCTTCCGCTTGAAATAAAAGGCCAAATTCTTTATATTTTTCGGCCATTTAATTTAGCCCGGCATGTTTGCCGCCGTATTTTCCGCAGCCAAAATCAGAAGGCTGCGACCTGACTTCGGCGGTCGTCACGGTGCGCCCAGAAGCCTTTTGCGGCGGGTGTGCTGTGATCGACAGCCGCCCGCCATGCCCCCGACAGAGGTAAATCAATGAGTTTCAACGCTGTACCCGCCAAGCAAGGTCTTTATGACCCGCGTAATGAACACGACGCTTGCGGCGTGGGTTTCATCGCTCACATCAAAGGCCATAAAAGCCACGACATCGTCTGCAAGGGTCTGGAAATCCTCAAGAACATCACCCATCGCGGGGCGGTGGGCGCCGATCCTCTGGCGGGCGACGGCGCCGGCATCCTGATTCAAACCCCCGATGCGTTCCTGCGGCCGGAATGCGCGGCCTTAAGCATCAATCTGCCGGACCTGAGCCAATACGGCGTCGGCATGATCTTCCTGCCCCGCAACCCGGAACTCCGGGCGACTTGCGAAAAAGTCGTCGAGGACATGATTAAGGCCGAAGGGCAAACCGTTCTCGGCTGGCGCGACGTGCCGGTGGACAACGAGGGTCTCGGCGAATCGGTCAAGATCATCGAGCCGGTGATCCGCCAAGTGTTCGTCGGCTGCTCCGGTTTGTGCGCCGACCAGAACGCCTTCGAGCGCAAGCTGTTCATCATCCGCAAGCAAATCGACAACAAGGTCCGCGACCTGAACATCGCCGAAGGCAAGATGTTCTACATCCCGTCCTTCTCCTCCCGCACCCTGGTCTACAAGGGCATGTTGCTGGCCGATCAGGTCGGCGTGTTCTACAAGGATTTGCAGGACGAGCGCATGGTCAGCGGCCTGGCCCTAGTCCATCAGCGCTTCTCCACCAACACCTTCCCCACTTGGGATTTGGCCCACCCATTCCGCATGATCGCCCACAACGGCGAAATCAACACGGTGACGGGCAATGTCAACTGGATGGCGGCCCGCCGCCATTCCATGCAGTCGGAACTGCTGGGCGAAGACCTGGACAAGATTTGGCCGCTGATCGCCCACGGCAAATCCGATTCCGCCTGCTTCGACAACGCCTTGGAACTGCTGGTCATGGGCGGCTATTCCCTGGCCCACGCCATGATGCTGCTGATCCCGGAAGCCTGGGCCGGCAATCCGCTGATGGACGACAAGCGCCGCGCTTTCTACGAATACCACTCGGCCCTGATGGAACCGTGGGACGGCCCCGCCGCCGTGGCCTTCAGCGATGGTCGCCAAATCGGCGCCACCCTGGACCGTAACGGGCTGCGCCCGGCTCGCTACCTCATCACCAACGACGACACCGTGGTGATGGCCTCGGAAATGGGCGTGCTGGACATCCCGGAAGAGAAGATCGTCAAGAAGTGGCGCTTGCAGCCGGGCAAGATGTTCCTCATCGACACCGAGCAGGGCCGCATCATCGACGATGCCGAAATCAAGACCGAGCTGGCCGCCAAGGCGCCCTATCAGCAATGGCTGAACGAAACCCAAATCCAGCTTGAGAAGCTGCCGCCGGAAGTGGCCGCGATGCCGCCGGATTCGCAAACCCTGCTGGACCGGCAACAGGCGTTCGGCTACACCCAGGAAGACATCAAGTTCTTCCTGAAGCCGATGGCCCTGAGCGGTCAGGAGCCGGTTGGCTCCATGGGCACTGACGCCGCCTTGGCGGTGCTGTCCAGCCGTCCGCGTCTGCTGTACGACTATTTCAAGCAAGCCTTCGCGCAAGTCACCAACCCGGCCATCGACCCGATCCGCGAGGAACTGGTCATGTCCCTGGTGACGCACATCGGCCCGCGCCCGAATTTGTTGGGACTCCACCACAGTGACAGTCACAAGCGTCTGGAGGCTCACCAGCCGATTCTCACCAATAAGGACTTGGAGAAAATCCGCCGCATCGAGGCCCGCACCAGCGGCGCCTTCAAGACCAGCACCCTGGGTTTTTGCTATCCCGCCGACAGCGGTGCCAGCGGCATGGAACCGGCCCTGAAATCCCTCTGCTCCCGCGCCGAACAGGCCGTGCATGACGGCAACAACATCCTGGTGATTTCCGACCGCGAGATGGATTCCGCCCACATCGCCATCCCGGCGCTGCTAGCGACTTCGGCGGTGCATTACCACTTGATCGGCAAGGGACTCCGCACCAAGGTCGGCTTGGTGGTGGAAACCGGCGAGGCCCGCGAGGTGCATCATTTCGCCCTGCTGGCGGGTTACGGCGCCGAAGCCATCAACCCTTATCTGGCCTTTGACACCCTGTCGGACATGCGCTCCACCCTGCCGGACAATCCGTCCGAGGAAGAAGTCCACAAGCGCTACATCAAAGCCGTGGGCAAGGCGTTGTTGAAGATCATGTCCAAGATGGGCATCTCCACCTACCAGTCCTACTGCGGTGCGCAGATTTTCAATGCCATCGGCCTGAGCGAACCGTTCCTGGACGAATATTTCACCGGCACCTCCTGCACCACCGATGGCTCGGGGCTGAAAGAAATCGCCGAGGAGGCCGTCCGCCGCCACCGCCAAGCGTTCGGCGATGCGCCGATTTACCGCAATTCGCTGGACGTGGGCGGCGAGTACGCCTACCGGGTGCGCGGCGAGGACCACGTCTGGACGCCGGAAACCATTTCCAAGCTCCAGCACGCCACCCGCACCAACGACTGGAAAACCTATGTCGAGTACACCCAGTCCATCAACCAACAAAACGAGCGCCTGCTGACTTTACGCGGCCTGCTGGACTTCAAGTTCGACCGGGAAGCGGTGCCGCTGGACGAAGTGGAATCCACCAAGGACATCGTGAAGCGTTTCGCGACCGGCGCCATGTCATTCGGCTCGATTTCCTACGAGGCGCACACCACCCTCGCCATCGCCATGAACCGCATCGGCGGCAAGTCCAACACCGGCGAAGGCGGCGAACTCTCGGAGCGTTTCACGCCGCTGCCCAATGGCGATTCCATGCGCTCGGCCATCAAACAGGTGGCCTCGGGCCGGTTCGGCGTCACCGCTGAATATCTGGTCAACGCCGACGATTTGCAGATCAAGGTCTCGCAAGGCGCGAAGCCCGGCGAAGGCGGTCAGTTGCCGGGCCACAAAGTGGACGCGGTGATCGCCAAGGTGCGTCATTCCACCCCCGGCGTGGGCCTGATTTCGCCGCCGCCGCACCATGACATCTATTCCATCGAAGACCTCAAGCAGTTGATTCACGACCTCAAGAACGTGAATCCGAAGGCCCGCATCAGCGTCAAGCTAGTTTCCGAAGTGGGCGTGGGCACGGTCGCGGCGGGCGTCGCCAAGGCGTATGCCGATCACGTCACCATCGCCGGCTACGACGGCGGCACCGGCGCCAGCCCGATCACCTCCATCAAACACGCCGGTTTGCCCTGGGAAATCGGCTTGGCCGAAACCCACCAAACCTTGGTGCTGAATAAGCTGCGCGGGCGTATCTGCGTGCAGGCCGACGGCGGCATGAGAACAGGCCGCGACGTGGTGATTGGCGCGTTGCTGGGCGCGGACGAATTTGGCTTCGCCACCGCCCCGCTGATTGTCGAGGGCTGCATCATGATGCGCAAATGCCATCTGAACACCTGCCCGGTGGGCGTGGCGACGCAAGACCCCGAGCTTCGCAAGCGCTTCACCGGCCAGCCCGAGCATGTGGTGAATTTCTTCTTCTTCATCGCCGAGGAAGTCCGCCAGTTGATGGCGAAGCTGGGCTATCGCAGCTTCTCCGAGATGATCGGTCAGGCCGACCGGCTGGATATGCGCAAGGCGGTCGAGCATTGGAAAGCCTCGAAGATTGACCTTTCCCGGCTGCTGTACAAGCCCGAACCCGGCCCCGGTGTCGCCATCTATCAGTGCGAAACCCAGGATCACGGTCTCGATCAAGCGCTCGACCAGCGCCTCATCGACATGGCGAAGCCCGCGCTGGATGACCGCAAGCCGGTGGTCATCGACACCACCATCCGCAATTTCAACCGCACCGTCGGCGCCATGCTGTCGGGCGAGGTCGCCAAGCGTTACGGCCACACCGGCCTGCCGGAAGATACGCTGTACGTCCGCCTGAAAGGCACCGCCGGGCAGAGCTTCGGCACCTTCCTGGCCGCTGGCGTCACGCTGGAACTGGAAGGCGAAGCCAACGACTACGTGGGCAAGGGCTTGTCGGGTGGCCGCATCGTCATCTACCCGCCCGCCGAGTGCCCCATCGTGCCGGAAGAGAACATCATCGTCGGCAACACCGTCCTGTACGGCGCCATTCAGGGCGAGTGCTATTTCCGGGGCGTGGCGGGCGAACGCTTCGCCGTGCGCAACTCCGGCGCCCTCGCCGTGGTGGAGGGTGTCGGCGACCATGGCTGCGAATACATGACGGGCGGTGTGGTCGTGGTGTTGGGCGGCACCGGCCGCAACTTCGCCGCTGGCATGTCGGGCGGCGTCGCCTACGTGCTGGACGAGACCGGCGATTTCGACCGCCGCTGCAACCTGTCGATGGTGGAATTGGAGCCGATCCCCGCCGAGGACGCCGCGCTGGAAAAGCTCGACCATCAAGGCGGCGACTTGGAAACCCATGGCCTCGTGGACATCATGCACGACATGACCCGCGACGACATGCGGCGCCTCCACGCACTTGTAGAACGGCACCGCCGTTACACGGGCAGCGAGAAGGCCAAGCAGATTCTCGACAATTGGGTGGCTTACCTGCCGAAATTCGTCAAGGTCATGCCGGTGGACTACAAGCAGGCATTGCAGAAAATGCAGAAGGCCAAGGCGGAACAGGCCGACGTGCGGCATTGATCGGACCCTGAGTCAGTAGGGTAGGCAACCCCCTACCCTACCAGCTCTTTTGGCCGTCATATCAGCTAGTTTGGTATTGATGAAATCGGGCAGGGAATGACGGTTGAATTTCAGTGGGATAGTGAAAAAGCCCGGAGTAATTTCAAAAAGCACCGCATCTCTTTTGAAGAGGCCGTGTCCGCATTTTTACGATCCGCTCTCCGTTACGATTCCTGATCCCGACAATTCCCATGGCGAAAGCCGATTTTTGTTGGTGGGCCTATCTAGCGGCAATCGGCTACTCGTGGTGAGCCACACGGACAGAGGGGCTAGCATCCGAATCATTAGCGCCCGCACCGCCACCCGGCAGGAGAGAAAATGCTATGAATACCGAATGTAAAGACAACGAAGACTTGCGACCGGAATACGATTTTTCTGGTGGCGTTCGCGGCAAATATGTCAATCGTCTGGCGGCAGGCTCAAACGTCGTCATTCTGGAAAAGGACGTGGCCGAGCTTTTTCCCGATTCCGCATCCGTCAACGAGGCGTTGCGAGCCTTGGGCGGCATTATCCGGGCGCAACGCGCTAGGCATTCCGGGCCGCACGGCACACCAGCCTAAATCAACCCATTCATCCGACAGGACCGCCCGGACGCCATCCCCCAGCGGTTCGCACACCACAAAGAGAACGAGAGCACACACGCATGGGCAAACCAACCGGATTCATGGAAATCTCCCGCCAAGACAGGCGCTATACCCTGGTGGCGGATCGCGTCCAGCATTACCAGGAATTCGTCATTCCGCTGAGCGACGAAGACGCCAGCAAGCAGGGCGCGCGCTGCATGGATTGCGGCATTCCCTACTGCCACAACGGCTGTCCCGTCAACAACATCATTCCGGACTGGAACGACCTCGTTTACCAGGGCAATTGGCGGGAAGCCCTCGACGTGCTGCACAGCACCAACAATTTCCCCGAATTCACGGGCCGCATCTGCCCCGCCCCGTGCGAAGCCGCCTGCACCCTGAACCTGACGGACGAGCCGGTCACCATCAAGTCCATCGAATGCTCGATCATCGACAAGGGGTGGGAAATGGGCTGGGTGAAGCCGCAGATTCCCCAGCGCCGCACCGGCAAGAGGGTGGCCGTGGTCGGCTCCGGTCCCGCCGGACTCGCCGCCGCCCAGCAATTGGCGCGGGTCGGCCACAGCGTGGTGGTGTTCGAGAAGAACGACCGCATCGGCGGCTTGCTGCGCTACGGCATCCCCGACTTCAAGTTCGAGAAACGCCACATCGACCGCCGCATCGCCCAGATGCAGGCCGAAGGCGTGACGTTCCGGCCCAACTGGCACATCGGCAAGGACATTCCCGCCAAGCAATTGCTCGACGAGTTCGACGCGCTGGTGCTGGCCGGTGGCTCCGAAAAGCCGCGTGATTTGGGCGTGCCGGGCCGCGGGTTGACGGGCGTGCATTACGCGATGGAATTCCTGCCCCAGCAGAATAAGCGCAACGCCGGTGACACTATCCCCGATGACATCGGCCTCAGCGCCAAGGGCAAGCATGTCGTGGTCATCGGCGGCGGCGATACCGGCTCCGACTGCATAGGCACCTCGATCCGCCACGGCGCGGTGTCCATCACCCAGTTGGAAATCCTCCCGAAGCCCCCGGAAAAGGAAAACAAGAGCGTCACTTGGCCCAACTGGCCCAACAAGCTGCGCACCTCCAGCTCCCACGAGGAAGGCTGCGAGCGCATGTGGAGCGTGGACACCGTGTCGCTGGACGGCGAGGACGGCCAAGTCACGCGGATCAATTGCGTCAAGGTCGAATGGACCCAGGACAATGGCCGCTGGGTGATGAACAAGGTGCCCGGCGGCGAGTTCAGCCTGAAGGCCGATTTGGTTCTGCTGGCCATGGGCTTCGTCCATCCGGTCCACGACGGCATGTTGCAGCAACTCGGCGTGGACCTCGACGAGCGCCGCAACGTCAAGGCCGACACCCTGAGCTACCGCACCTCGGAGGATAAGGTCTTCACGGCGGGCGACATGCGCCGGGGCCAATCCTTGGTGGTGTGGGCCATCCGCGAGGGTCGCCAGTGCGCCCGCGCCGTGGATGAATACCTGATGGGTTCCTCCGAACTGCCCCGCTGATCTTCCGGGTGCGCGGTGGTTTCCGCCATCGCGCCCGCCTCACCTTCCGTTGCTCGTAGTCCCGCCTTCAGGCGGTTCTTTCTTTCACGCCAAACAACCGCCTGAAGGCGGGACCACGAGCATAAGCACGCCCGCCACATCGGGAAGACATGCCCGACACCTGTCCGAACGCCCTATGCCGTTGCGGGCCAGTGAGCCTGTAGCATCAAAGGGTTAGCTACATTACCTATTATCTCCCGCCCTCACTTCCGCTAAATTCTTGAACCTACAAGGGAGAACTTTGTGGACATTCGATCAATTCGGCCACGCGGCTCTCCCCATTCATACGGGATCATGATGACCCGCTAAACACCCATGTTTGGCATCGACGACCCAAGTCTTCGTATGCACCCCGTGGGAATCAGGGAACGATACTTCTATTCAAGAGGCCGCCATGAAGTTGTGCAGCTTCCCATCAATGCCGAAGCGGTTTGGATTTCCAAGCCGGGCCGAAGCCGACGGCCCTTCGGGTCCAGTGGCGAAAGTTTCCCCGATTCCCGCGCCCAAAGTGTTTGCCGAACCCTGTCGGGTGGTTGCGGGCCTTGCTGGTTTCGACACGGAGACGCGGGCCGTTTCGTCCAGCGATGTTTTGGTGAACTTCGCGGGCATCGTCGCCCACGACCTCAAAGCGCCGCTACGTGGCATCACCACCTTGGCGAATTGGATCGTGGCCGATCAAGCCCACCGCATGGACGAGGAAGGCCGCAAGCACTTGGATTTGCTGATTGGCCGCGTCCAACGGCTGGATGCGTTCATCGACGGGCTGATGGGCTGGGCGCGGCTGGCCCACAACGACGGCGTGCCCCAGCCCGTGGAATTGGATGTGTTAGTCGAGGAATCCATCGCCAGCCTGATGCCGCCCGGGCATATCTCCGTCAGCATCGCCGGTCACTTGCCCAGCCTGCGCGTTCACTGGCCCCGGATTCGGCAGGTCTTCCAGAACCTGTTGGACAACGCCATCCGCTTCATGGACAAGCCCGAGGGCGTCATCCGCGTCGCCTGCCTCGCCGAGGGGCCGGTCTGGAAGTTCAGCGTCAGCGACAACGGACCCGGCATCGACCCGCGTCATTTCAGCCGAATCTTTCAAATCTTTCAGACCCTCCACTCCCGCGACCGCCTGGAAAGCACCGGGGTGGGACTCGCCATCGCCAAGCAGATCGTTGAAGAACACGGCGGTCGGATTTGGGTCGAATCCACGCCGGGCCGGGGCAGCACCTTTTTTTTCACCCTGCCAATCAGTTTGGCCGGGTCA
>NZ_JBTEKS010000089.1:0-13340 GCF_054333355.1 Methylomagnum sp.
CCCGCCCCCACCGCCGCGCCCAGCAAGGGATTCAGGAACAACATGCCGATCAACGCGCCCCAAAAGCCACCGCCGATGGCGCCGGCCTGGGTCAGCGGATAAATCTGGTTCAACTTGACCTTGCCATTCGCGTCCTTGACGGCGACCACCGCGTCTTCCAGGTCGATCAGGTAATCCCGCTGCATCTTGAGCAGCTTCATGCGGACCTCTTCCGCCTGGAACGGGTTGTCGTAACCGATCACGATGAGTTCGCTCATATAACCTCCTGATTTCCGACAAAAGTAAGAGCGGTTCGAGTATAGCCCTCCGGTTGTGGGCGGTTCAGTCGCGCCATGACTTACCTAATTCGGTGGATGCGGGGGAAGCTTCCCGAGCGATTTAAATCATGTAGACTCGGATCAAACCCAGCCGGGCCACCACGCCCACAAGGACCAAAAGCCATGAGAAAACAATCGACCGCTCTCCTTTTCATGCTCTGCGCCATGCTGGCGGGAGGCCAAGCCAGCGCCGAGGATATGAGCCTGGGACGACGTTACCAAAGCCCCCTAGCGGTTTTGGCCGACCTGATTTTGCTCCGGCCCTTCGGTATCGCCATGACCGCCGCTGGCATTGGCCTGATGGCGGGCACGGCACCGTTCATCGCGATAGCCTCCATCGCGCCGCCCCATGACGCCTTCGAACGGGCGGGCAACGCGCTGGTGGTCGGTCCCGCCGCCTTCACCTTCATGCGCCCGCTGGGGGAATACACCTATCAGCCGACCGGGGCTTACCCCATTCGCCCGTAATCTGGGGCATTTTCTAGGTGGGAGCGGGCTTTAGCCCGCGACTGCCACCCCGAGTCGTGGGCTAAAGCCCACTCCCACAATCCAGTCGGAGGGATGTTATCCGTTCTGCTCAAGGCATGTCCTCAAACGGAATATCCAGCAAGCGATAGGCTTTCCAATCCTTGTAATTGAAATGCCACCACTCGTTCTTCGAGACCTCGAACCCCTCCGCCTCCATCGCCCACCGCAGTAAACCCCGCGTCCGCCGCGCCTCCGCCGTGCCGCCCGTGTAATCGGGAGATGCCCGCTCGGAAAATTCATCGAAGCCGCTGGGCATAACGACTTCCCGCCCGGTTTTCAGATCGTATAGGCCAAGATCGACCGCGCAGCCCCGGTTGTGCTTGGAGCCGGTGGCCGGGTCGGCGACGAAGCCTTCCTTCCGCTCGGACTCGCTAGCGGATTCCCACAGCGCATTCGTGACCGACCACGGGCGGTAGGCGTCGTAAATCAAAACGCCATAGCCTTGGGCACGCAAAGCCCGATGGGCGCGAACGGCGGCCTCGGCGGCGGGCCGTTGCAGGAAGGCGCGGGGCTGGGTGTAGAGCGGGTGGCCGGTGAAGTTGTTGGCGGTGGCGTAGCGGATGTCGAGGTGGATGCTGGGGTCGAGTTTGACCAGTTCCACCAAGTCAGCCTCACGGAATTGCCCCGGCTCTTTGGGCGGGACGGCCCGGCAGGCGGAAAGAAAGAGTAACGGCAATAAGATGAAAAGGCGCAGGAATGGCGGCATGGGGAATTCCTCGGGGAAAAGCAGGAATTTTAGCTGCCTGTGGGAGCGGGCTTCAGCCCGCGACTGGCGGCGGGAATCATCGCGGGCTGAAGCCCGCTCCCACAGCGCGATAACCAGTGTGGGATAATTCCCCCATTTTCACACCTTCAATCGACGGACTCCGATGAACCAACCACGCAAAATCCTAGTCACCAGCGCCCTCCCCTACGCCAACGGTCCCATCCATTTGGGCCATCTGGTGGAGTACATTCAGACGGACATCTGGGTGCGGTTTCAGAAAATGCGCGGCCACGACTGCCACTATGTCTGTGCCGACGACACCCACGGCACGCCCATCATGTTGCGGGCGGAGAAGGAAGGCATCACCCCCGAGGCGCTCATCGCCCGCGTGAAAAGCGAACACGAGCGGGATTTCCAAGGGTTTCATGTCGAGTTCGATCATTATTATTCCACCCATTCCCCGGAAACCCGCCAGTTCGCCGAAACCATTTATGGTCGGCTGAAAGATAACGGGTTGATTGAATCCCGTTCCATCGAGCAATATTTTGACCCGGTCAAGGAAATGTTTTTGCCGGATCGCTTTATTAAAGGCGAATGCCCCCGCTGTCATGCCAAGGATCAATATGGCGATTCCTGCGAAGCCTGCGGCGCGACCTATTCCCCCACCGATTTGATTAACCCTTATTCCGCCGTGTCCGGGGCCGCGCCGGTGCGGAAGGAATCGGTGCATTATTTCTTCAAGCTGGGGAAGTGCGAGGAGTTTCTTAAAACCTGGACCCGCGCCGGTCATTTGCAGGAAGAAGCCGCCAATAAAATGGCCGAATGGTTTGAAGCCGGTTTGGCCGATTGGGATATTTCCCGGGATGCGCCTTATTTCGGCTTTGAGATTCCCGATGCGCCGGGTAAGTTCTTTTATGTTTGGCTGGATGCGCCCATTGGCTATATGGGCAGTTTCTCCAAGTTGTGCGAGCGCTTGGGGCTGAATTTCGAGGATTATTGGAAGAAGGATTCGGAGGCCGAGCTTTACCATTTCATCGGCAAAGATATTCTGTACTTCCACGCGCTGTTCTGGCCCGCGATGCTGGAACATTCCGATTTCCGCACGCCCACCAACATCTTCGCTCATGGCTTCCTGACGGTGAATGGCGAGAAGATGTCGAAGTCTCGCGGGACATTCATCACCGCCGAAAGCTATTTGCAGCAGGGCTTGAACCCGGAGTGGTTGCGGTATTACTACGCCTGCAAGCTGAATAATGGCATGGGGGATATTGACCTTAATCTGGAAGACTTTGCACTCCGGGTTAATTCGGATTTAGTGGGGAAATATGTAAATATTGCGAGCCGTTGTGCTGGCTTTCTTTCCAAGAATTTCAACAACACAATAGGCACAACAGATATTGAAAAAATACAAGAAATTGGCTTTTGGTTTGGAAATGAGGTTCTGTCAGAGGAAGAAATTAGAGCGTTGGGATGGAAAAGGACATCAGCAACATTTCCGGGGGAAAGCACTCGAACCGGCTTCCTTGCAGCAGAAATTGCAATATGTTACGAAGATCGAGATTACTCAAGAGCGACACGCTACATAATGATTCTTGCTGACATAGCAAACGAATATATAAACAATAAAAGCCCATGGAAGCTTTCCGGCGAAGAGCAGCATATCGTTTGTAGCACTGCAATCAATATGTTCTATGTTCTGACAATATATTTGAAACCTTTGCTTCCGAAGCTGGCATCGGATGTTGAGGCTTTTCTTAACGTCGGAGAACTGAACTGGGAAAGTCTAAAGTCCCTGCTTCCAGAAAACCACCAAATAAACCCTTACAAACACCTCCTAACCCGCGTAGACCCCAAACAAATCGAGAGCCTCGTGGAAGCCAACAAGCAAAACCTGCAAGCCGCCGCCCAACCGGAACCAGAATCCCATTCCCAACAGCGCCACGCCGAGCATCAGCAGCACGCTATCCAGCCCATCGCCGACACCATTTCCATCGACGATTTCGCCAAAATCGACCTGCGCATCGCCCGCATCGTCAAAGCCGAGCATGTCGAGAAAGCCGAAAAGCTGTTGAAGCTGACGTTGGATATTGGCGAAGAACAACCGCGCACCGTGTTCGCCGGGATCAAATCGGCCTACGACCCGGCCCAACTGGATGGCAAGCTGACGGTGATGGTCGCCAACCTCGCGCCGCGCAAAATGAAATTCGGCCTGTCGGAAGGCATGGTCTTAGCCGCCAGCGACGAGCGCGGCGGGCCGTTCGTGCTGTTCCCCGACGCAGGGGCGCAGCCGGGAATGCGGGTGAAATAAGCCTGTAGGTCAGGCTTCAGCCTGACCCAATTACTCCCGCTTAATTCGAGGTCGGGCTAAAGCCCGACCTACCTTGAACCTTTATCCTTTCACCCCGGAGTCCCCCATGTCCTCGCCAGATTCCTCCGAATCCAACCTCCTCCGACTCTCCATCGCCGGAATGCGCTGCGCCGGTTGCGTGTCCGCCGTGGAAACCGCCCTCCGCGAGATACCCGGCGTGGAAGCGGCGGACGTCAATTTCGCCGACCACTCCGCCTTGGTGCGCGGCGAGGTCGATCCGGCGGTGCTGCGCAAAGCGGTGCAGGAGGCCGGGTTCGACGCGGCAGTCATGGAAGGACTGGACGACCCGTCCGAGCAAGAGAGCTTGGAAACGGAGCGCTATAACGCCCTGATCCGCAAATCGGCGGCGGCGGCGGCGTTGGGTGTGCCGCTGATGATCGGCGCCCATTTCGGCGGGTTGCCGACCTTCGGTGCGCCCGGTACCGGCGGGATTTGGTTCCTCATTTCGCTGCTGACCCTGGCGACCATGTGGTACTCCGGCGGGCACTTCTACAAGGGCGCCCTGAAAAGCTGGGAACACCGACAGGCCAATATGGACACGCTCATCGCCCTAGGCACGGGCGCGGCTTGGTTCTATTCCACCGTGGCGATTGTGGCGGGCGACGCGCTGCCGATGTTGACCCACGACGCTTATTTCGAGGCGGCGGCGATCATCCTGGCCTTCATCAACCTGGGCGGGGCGCTGGAAATGCGGGCGCGGGGCCGGACCTCGGCGGCGATCCGCGCCTTGATCGGCCTGCAACCCCGCACCGCCCGCGTGGTGCGCGACGGCCAGGAAATCGACATCCCCATCGCCGACGTGGGCCTGAACGAAACCTTGCGGGTGCGGCCCGGCGAGAAAATCCCGGTGGATGGCGTGGTGGTCGAGGGCCATTCCAGCGTGGACGAATCCATGCTGACCGGCGAACCCATGCCGGTGGAAAAGACCGAAGGCGACGAAGTGGTGTGCGGCACGCTCAACCAGTCGGGCAGCTTCCTGTTCCAAGCCACCCGCATTGGCCGCGACACCGTGCTGGCCCAGATCATCGCCAGCGTCCGCCAAGCCCAGGCCAGCAAGCCGGAAATCGCCCGGCTGGTGGACAAGGTGTCCGCCGTGTTCGTGCCGGTGGTGGTGGCGATTGCCCTGTTCACTTTCCTCATGTGGTGGATCAAGGGTCCGGCGCCCTCCTTCGGCTACGCCTTCGTCACCGCCATGACCGTGCTGGTCATCGCCTGCCCCTGTGCGCTGGGATTGGCGACGCCGATTTCCATTATGGTGGCGGTGGGACGGGCGGCGACGGGCGGCATCCTCATCCGCAACGGCGACGCCCTGCAAAGCGCGGGCAAGTTGACGGCGGTCATCCTCGACAAAACCGGCACCGTGACCGAGGGCAAGCCCAAGCTGGCGGCCATCGTAGCGGGCGAAGGCTGGGACGAGGCGGACGTGTTGCGCTGGGCGGCCAGCCTGGAGGCGGGTTCCGAGCATCCGCTGGCGGCGGCGGTCTTGGCCGGGGCGACTGAAAAGAACCTCGACCTGTTGCCGGTGACGGGCTTCGCGGCGGTCACGGGGCACGGCGTGTCGGGCTTGATCGAGGACCGCGCCGCGCTGCTGGGCAATCCGGCCCTGATGACGCAAAACCATGTGGACTACAGCGCGTTCGCCAAGCGGCTGGAAGAACTCGCCAGTCAAGGCCACACCCCGGTGGTGCTGGCGGTCAACCGGACGGCGGTGGGCCTGCTGTCGGTGGCCGATCCCATCAAGGCTGATTCGGAGGCGGCGGTGGCCCGGCTGCGGGAATTGGGCGTGCGGGTGTTGATGGTGACGGGCGACAACGAACTGACCGCAAGGGCCATCGCCAGCGAAGCAGGGATCAGCGATGTCCGCGCCCAAGTGCTGCCCCAGGACAAGGCCAAGGTGGTCAAGCAGCTACAGGAGCAAGGCGAAGTGGTGGGGATGGTGGGCGATGGCATCAACGACGCGCCCGCGCTGGCTCAATCCAATGTGGGCTTCGCCATCGGCACCGGCACCGACATCGCCATCGAGAGCGGCGACGTGGTCATCATGGGTGGCTCTTTAGCCAAGGTGGCCGACGCCATCACCCTGTCCCGCGCCACAGTGAAGAACATCCAGCAAAACCTGCTGGGCGCCTTCATTTACAACGTGCTGGCGATTCCAGTGGCGGCGGGCCTCTTGTATCCGGTGTTCGGAATCCTGCTCAACCCGATGATCGCGGGCGCGGCCATGGCGATGTCGTCGGTGACGGTGGTGACGAATGCCAACCGGCTGCGGTTTATCGACAAATAGCCGCCGGTGAGACCGACTCGGTTTTTAAAACCGAGTCGGTCTAATAATCACCACGAGGCGGGCAATTTCCGATTCAGCCGCAGGGCATTGTCCTCGACGATGATGTACTCGCCCCGGATCAAGTCCCGCATGATCCGGCTGACCATCTCGCGGGAACAGCCCAGCATGTTCGCCAACTTCTGATGGCTGGGCTTGCCCTCGATCACCCAACCGCCATCGGCGGTGGTGGTGGCCATTTCGTTCAAGGTCTTGACTAGCCGGCCGTAGACATCCTCCAAGGCCAAGCCCCGGATGCTTTCGTTGGAATGACGCATCCGCCGGGCCAGATTGCGGATGACGGACAGGGCCACTTCCGGGTGCTTTTCCAGCCACGCGCTGAACGCGCTGCATGGAATCAGGAAGCACACCGTGGGTTCCAAAGTCATCACCGAGGCCGAGCGCGGCTCGCCGTCCAGCAGCGAAAGCTCGCCGAAGAACGACCCGCTTTCCTGGACGGACAGCGTGACAGTGCGCCCGGAATCGTTGCTCAGGTAAACCCGCACCTTGCCGCTCATGATGAAGAACACCGAGCCGGCGTCGTCGCCCTCGTTGATGAGGACGGTATTCTTCCGGTAGGTCTTCTCCGTGGCGGAAGCGGCGAGTTCCAGCAGGGCTTCTTCTGGTATCCCGGACAGGTAATGGATTTTTTTCAATCCCTCCAAGGCATGATTCGCGGTCATGAGATAGTCCCCGTTGTCATAATATTCAGATAGGGTATGGAATGGTTTATCCATGCGTTTTGTTCTGAGAAACAGGATATGTTTATCGGCATGACAAGTTCAGTGACTTAATGGCGACTGGGTTGTAAAAAATTTCCCGGTTGTCCGGGGAAATCGGGAATGCTAACAAAAAGTTACGGCGATGGGCATAAGTTATGCGGCGACACGCCCCAAAGACAAATAATCCGTTGCGGCAACGCACAACCCGGTGAATGTGTCGCCCTCACCGGCAAGGGCAAACGCCTGGGATACCCAGGCACCCAAGCATATCCTGGGATTGACGCATTAGTCAGGGCGTCCCGACTTACCAGGCCCATTACCACAGATTTAGCACATGACGTGGCCGATCCTGTCGATGTTGAGTAGCCCCGGCAAACAATATGGAATATTTGGAACTTTTCCTCGCATGTAGAGAAAACTACGGCTTTGCCAAACCACCACAAATTGCATATTCTCCGCCCATGATGAACCCAGCCGTCGAACCCATCGCCATCCTACACAACAAAGTGCCCCACCGGATTCGCTTTGCGGTGCCCTTGATCCGAAATAAACAGACCCTGGCCGAACTGCTTAAGCAAAACCTGCTCAAGCACGCCAAGGCCAAAGGCATCTACCACGCCGAGCCGAACATCGTCACCGGCACCTTGCTGGTGAAGTACCACCCGGCCTTCCATGGCGAAGCGGACGTTGTGGCGCTGGTGCGAAGCACCATCCAACAGATTGCCGAGGGGAAAATCGAGATTTCCCAAAAGCACAAAAACCCCCGGGTCAGCCGCATGACCCCCAAGACGTATTTCACGCGAGAACTGGTGGTCAGCACCATCGCCAATGTCATCGCCGGGGTTGTGGTCGCGGCCATCGCCGCCCGCTGAAGCCCGCCCTCCCGCCTCGGAAATTCCGCGCCATGCACCTTTCCGCCCTGCCCTGGCTAAGCCTGCTGATTTTCCTGCCCCTGGCCGCCGCCGGGGTTTTGGCTTTCATACCGAACACCCAGACAGCCCGCCGCTTCGCCTTGGCCGCGTCCGGCCTGGAGCTGGGGCTGACGCTGGGCCTGCTGGCGGGCTTCAACTTCGCTTCGGACAAGCTGCAATGGATCGAGCGGGCGCCGTGGATTCCCAGCCTCAAGGTGGATTATCTGGTGGGCGTGGATGGACTTTCGGTGCCGTTCCTACCAATGACGGCGCTGCTTACCGGCGCGGTCATCGTGGCGACTTGGACCTCGGTGCAGACTCAGGTCCGGCTGTATCTGGCCCTGCTGCTGCTGCTGGAAAGCGCCACCCTGGGCGTGTTCTGCGCCCTGGATCTGGCCTTGTTCTTCCTGTTCTGGGAACTGACCCTGATCCCGATCTTCTTCCTGATTGGGCTGTGGGGCATCGGCCCGGATCGCCGCCACGCCGCCATCAAGTACACCCTGTTCATGCTGGCGGGCGGCGTGCCGCTGCTGTTCGGCATCATGCTGCTGGCCTTCGGCCATGCGGAGCAAATGTCCCTGCCGATTCCACGGGGGCTGTGCTTCGACTACCTCGTGCTGCTGCGGGTACCGACGGCGGAGGAATTACGCACGCCGATATTCCTGCTGCTGCTGCTGGGTTTCGCGGTCAAGGCACCGCTGTTTCCCTTCCACACCTGGCTGCCCACCGTGGCGATGGAAGGTCCGGCGGGCCTGACGGCCTTGCTCACTGGCCTGAAGTTGGGGCTTTACGGAATCCTGCGCTTCGCCCTGCCCTTGGTGCCCGAGGCGGCGCGGGAGTTCGCCTGGCTGCTGGGCCTCTTGGGCGCGGTGGGCGCGGTGTACGGCGCCTTGATCGCGCTGCGGCAAACCAACCTGCGCCGGTTGCT
The DNA here is from genome assembly GCF_054333355.1 of Methylomagnum sp. Taxonomy (NCBI): domain Bacteria; kingdom Pseudomonadati; phylum Pseudomonadota; class Gammaproteobacteria; order Methylococcales; family Methylococcaceae; genus Methylomagnum; species Methylomagnum sp. The sequence continues at coordinate 8,801 of NZ_JBTEKS010000089.1, forward strand.
GGCCTATTCGAGCATCAGCCATGTGGGCATCGTCCTGATTGGCATCGCCGCCATGAATCCGCAAGGGGTGCAGGGCGCCTTGTTCCAACTGGTCAATTTCGGGATTGTCTCGGGCGGGCTGTTCCTGCTGGCGGGGTTCCTGCAACACCGCCTGGGTTCCACGGACCTCGCCAATCTGGGCGGCGCGGCGCGGCCCATGCCCTTGCTGACCTCGTTTATATTCATTTTGGGGCTGGCGTCCATCGGCGTGCCCGGCACCAGTGGCTTCGCCGCCGAACACCTCATCCTCATTGGCGCGTTCCAGGCCCATCCCGGCACCGGCTGCGCTGTCCTCGCCGCCGCCATTCTGGGCGCGGCCTATTTCCTGGGCTTTTTCCAGCGGGGCTTTCTCGGCCCAGTACGGCTGGACGCGGTCGAAAAAAGCCTGGACCTGCGCCCCCGCGAATTGGCCCTGGCGGCGTTGCTGGCGGGCTTGGCCGTGCTGGGTGGATTGGCGCCGCGCCTCGTCACCGACAGCCAGCAGGCGGCGGTCGCGACCTGGCTGGTCCACGTCACGGACAGCCGGGCGGAGTCGGCCTACGTGGAAAACTCCCCACGGCAACAGCGTGGGAGTGGGCTTTAGCCCGCGATGCGGAGTATAGCCATCGCGGGCCAAAGCCCGCCCCCATGGGATGACGGTTGATATACTTGTGGCCGTCACTCGCCGATTCGCCAGAATCACCCAAGGACTATCGCCATGAGACCATTTGAACGATTACTGCTGGAAAACAAAGCCTGGGCGGAAGAGAAGATCGCCCGCGAGCCGGAATATTTCAAACACCTCGCCAAGGAGCAGACGCCGGAATTCCTGTGGATCGGCTGCTCCGACAGCCGCGTCCCGGCGGAACTGGTCATCAACGCCGAACCCGGCGAAATCTTCGTCCACCGCAACATCGCCAACCAGGTCATCACCACCGACTTCAACAGCCTGAGCGTCGTGCAGTTCGCCGTGGCCGTGCTGAAGGTCAAGCACATCATCGTCTGCGGCCACTACAACTGCGGCGGCGTCAAGGCGGCCCTCGACAAGCAGCGCTCCGACCTAACCCTGGTGAACAAATGGCTGATGCACATTAAGGACGTCTACCGATTCCATCAGGACGACATCGAGACCTTGCCGACCCGCGAGGCCCAAATCGACCGGCTGGTGGAGCTCAACATCATCGAACAGGTATACCGACTGGCCCATACCTCCATCGTCCAATCGGCCTGGAAAAAGGAACGGCGCCCGTCCCTACACGGCTGGGTATATGGACTCAACGACGGCATCATCAAGGAACTCATCACCCTGACCCCCGACCATCGGCTGGATTCCATCTACCAGTACACCGACCCGGATTAAAAGCGCAGACCGACTCGGTTTTGAAAACCGAGTCGGTCTTTTCCCATCGCCACACATACCCGTCCGAATTCATTTTTTCTCCATAGTTGGCTCACATTTCACGACGAAGCTATGCCCCGTCGAGAGACATTACGAATCAACCACCCCTTTAGGAGAAATGCCATGACCGCACGCAAAACCATAATCACCGCGCTATTTTTCGCCCTGTCGTCCACGGCGGTCCTGGCGAAAGGTGGCCACGGCGGTCATCCGCCGCTGCCCGCCAGCTACGACGCAGACGGCGACGGCACTATCACCGAGGCGGAAATTGAGACCGCCCGCACCGCCGAATTCACCAGCATCGACACGGACAAGAACGGCTACGCCAGCATCACGGAAGCCCAGGCGTGGTTCGATAGCAAGCAAACCGAGCAATTCACCGCCCTGGACGCCGACAAGAACGGCGCCATCAGCCAGGCAGAACTCGTTGGCGCCAAGACCGGCAAACAACTCCGCGCCGCGAAGACCGCTTTCAAGCTGGCCGACACCAACGCCGATAGCGCCCTGTCCCTGGCGGAATTCAAGGCGACCCTCAAGCCCATCAATGGCGAGGTCATCCGCCTGTTCGCCAATCTGGACACCGACGAGGACGAGCAGATTTCCCAGGCAGAATATCTCGCCGTGCCCACACCCCCGGCTTTTGGCGAGGGCGGACCAGGTGCCCGAGGTCGTGGTCATGGCCGGGGCCATGGCGGCGGTTTCTAATTACGCCGCCTGATACGGCGCCTGGTTTGAATGGCACCGATACCGGGGGTTCCGGTATCGGTGTTTTCGTTTAATCCACCATGAAACTCTCCATATTCGCCAAGCTTTTCCTCGCCATATTCCTGAGTATGCTGGTCACACTCGGGGCCATGACGGCGTCCATCCAATGGGTTTTCCGGCAGGGGTTTGGCGAGTATCTGAGAAAAGTTGAAGAAACCCGCCTGGAAAAACTGGCGGCGCTACTCGAAGAAGACTATGGCGAACAGGGAAGTTGGGATTATTTGCGCGGCAATCAAGAGTATTGGCTTACCCTGCTGCGACAGAGCATCGGCCAGACGGAAACGCCCGCCAGAGAAGCGCCGGAGCCAGAACATGATCATGAGCCGCCCCGTCCGCCACCCCCCCGGTTTTTTGGGGATGAACCCAGCTTTTTCATACCGCCGCACGGCCACCATCGGCCCGGCCCACACCGTGGTGATCTGTTCCGAAACGGACATGTCCGGGTGTTGGATACCAACCGGCAACAAATTATTGGTCCCCCCTTCGAAATCCAGGCCGACGCCAAAGAAACCCTTCGTCCCATTACCCAGGCTGGCAAGCCTGTAGGCTGGCTGGGTTTTGTGCCTCATAAGTCCCCGTTGAATAGGCTCGAATCGGTATTTATCCAGCAACAAGGCCAAGCCAGCTACGCCATCTTAGGTTTAGTCCTGATTATCGCGTTTCTGGTTGCGCTGGTTTTGGCCCGGCAATTTCTTTTGCCTGTGCGCAGGCTGGCGAGCGGAGCAAAATCGCTGGCGACGGGGAATTACGATACTCAGGTGGCTATTTCAAGCCGGGATGAATTAGGCGAGTTAGGCCGGGATTTCAACTTATTGGCCCGCACCCTAAAACGTAACGAGGAAAGCCGTAGGCAATGGGTGGCGGATACTTCCCACGAACTCCGCACCCCCCTGGCGGTACTCCGCTCCGAAGTGGAAGCCTTGCAGGATGGCATCCGTGAAGCGACGCCGGACAGGCTGCGCTCCATTCATGCCGAAGTCTTAGGGATGGGCAAACTGGTGGACGATTTATACCAGCTTTCCCTGTATGACTTAGGCGCTTTGAACTACCGCATGGAACCCTTGGACATCATCGAATTGGCGGAGGAAGCCGTGCAAGGCTTTAAAACCCGCTTCGACGGCAAGAATATTCGGCTAAGCTTGCGGTGCGGTATTTCTAATTTAGTTATTTCAGGAGACTCGGGGCGGCTGCGACAATTGCTTATGAATCTCCTGGAAAATAGCCTTCGTTATACGGATGGCGGCGGAACCTGCCTAATGGACATCGAAAAATCCCTCACCTCAGCCATCATTAATATTCAGGATTCCGCGCCCGGCGTAACAAATGAATCTTTGGGCCAATTATTCGACCGATTTTACCGCGCCGATAAATCCCGCAGCCGGGAATCAGGTGGTTCTGGGCTGGGCCTTTCCATTTGCAAAAATATCGTGGAAGCACACGGCGGAAATATCCGCGCTAGCCACGCCGAGTTAGGCGGCGTGTGGTTGAGAATAGAACTACCACTGCTGCCGTCATAATCAGAGGTTCACGCCATGATCAGCCATCATTACAAAAAGAAAATACTGATGGTCGAAGACGAGCGAAAACTCGCTGAGGTATTGATGGAATATCTCGTACAAGCGGGATTCGACACCCATTGGCTGGGCGATGGCCTGTCGGTCTCTTCCTGGGTCATGGAGAACGATCCCGAGCTGATCTTGTTGGACTTGATGCTGCCGGGCCGGGATGGCATGGATATTTGTCGGGATGTCCGCAAGTTCTCGAATATCCCCATTATTATGGTGACGGCGCGGGTGGAGGAAATCGACCGGCTGCTCGGGCTGGAATTGGGGGCCGATGATTATATCTGCAAGCCCTATAGTCCACGGGAAGTCGTGGCGCGAGTGCGGGCGCTGTTTAGGCGGATCGAGTTATTGAGCGCGGAGAAAAGGCCGGACGAGTCTTTTGTGGTGGATAACGAGCGGTTGTGCGTTGGGTATCAGGGAAAAATTCTGGATTTAACCCCGGTGGAATTCAGGCTGCTCAGCACACTCTTGGAGAAACCCGGTCGTGTGTTTTCCCGCGACCAGTTATTAAACCGGCTTTATGAGGATAACCGTATCGTGACCGACCGCACCGTGGATAGCCACATCAAGAATATCCGGCGGAAAATCGCGGCGATTCTACCGGATCGCGAGGTGATTCAGTCGGTGTATGGGGTGGGGTATAAGTTTGAAGAATAGATATGTACCCAATGCCATAAAATGGTATTTTAGCTAAATTGATTAGCCATCGTCCGGCCATAGAAACCACTTCAGCCAATGATCTACGAAAAGTTCAACACTATCACCGATGACCGTATTATCGCCTCCTTGATAG
>NZ_JBTEKS010000090.1:0-13337 GCF_054333355.1 Methylomagnum sp.
GCGCGACGACATCGAAGGCAAGGCCGGTGACATGCTGTCCGTCCCGCATGTGCCCAGCGAAGACATCGACCGGGTGATTTTGGTCGGCCTGGGCAAGAAGGAAGAACTCAAGCCGGGTGCCTACCGCAAGGCGCTGGCAGCCGCCGCCAAGGCGCTGAAGGACTCCAACACCAAGCAAGCGGTGAGCTTCCTGCACGAGGCCGAAGTCGAGGGCCGCGACGCGAGCTGGAACATCCGCCAGTTTGTGGAAATCGTCGAAGCCTCCCTCTACCGCTTCACCCAGACGAAAAGCGAGGTGGAGAACCACAAGCCGCGCCTCGCCAAGCTGCATTTCGCGGTGGACGGCGAGGAAACGCTGGCGGCGGCGAAACTCGCCATCGAGCAGGGCGAAGCCATCGCCCACGGCATGAGCCTCGCCAAGGAACTCGCCAATCTGCCCGGCAACATCTGCACGCCCACCTATCTGGCCGAGCAGGCCGAGAAGCTGGGCAAGAAGCACAAACACAAGCTCAAGGTGGACGTGCTGGAAGAGAAGGAACTGGACAAGCTGGGCATGGGCGCCTTCCTGTCCGTCTCCAAGGGCAGCGAGGAACCGGCCAAGCTGATCGTGATGGAATACTTCGGCGCGGACGACAAGGACAGCAAGCCCTATGTGTTGGTCGGCAAGGGGCTGACCTTCGACGCGGGCGGCATTTCCATCAAGCCGTCCGCCAACATGGACGAGATGAAATACGACATGTGCGGCGGCGCGGGCGTCATCGGCGCGATGGCCGCTGTCGTGGAAATGGGCTTGCCGCTCAACGTAGTCGGCATCGTGCCCGCCTCGGAAAACCTGCCCTCCGGCACGGCCAACAAGCCCGGCGACATCGTGAAAAGCATGGCCGGTCTCACCATCGAAATCCTCAACACCGACGCCGAGGGCCGCTTGCTGCTGTGCGACGCGCTGACCTACGCCAAGCGCTACGAACCGGCGGCGGTCATCGACGTGGCGACGCTGACCGGCGCCTGCGTCGTGGCTCTGGGCCGGGTGCCGTCGGGGCTGTGGAGCAATAACGAGGATTTGGCGGCGGCGGTGCTGGCGGCGGGCGATGCGTCCTTCGACCGGGTGTGGCGGATGCCGCTGTGGGACGACTATCAGGAATTGCTGAAATCCAACTTCGCCGACCTCGCCAACATCGGCGGACCCGACGGCGGCAGCATCACGGCCTCTTGCTTCCTGTCCCGTTTCGCCAAGGAATTCCCGTGGGCGCATGTGGACATCGCCGGGACGGCTTGGAAAACTGGTGCTGAGAAAGGCGCGACGGGTCGGCCCGTGCCCTTGCTCGTTCAGTACTTGCTGGACCGGGCGGCGGAAGCCACCGCCAGCGCCGAGTGATTTTAGTAACCCCTATTCCTCCCCCTCTCCCCACGGGAGAGGGTTGGGGTGAGGGCGACCAAATAAAGCTTTCCTTCCACTGTCATCCAGAACGGCATTCCAACCAGACCGAATCATGACCCGCATCGACTTCTACGTGCTGCCCGGCTTCGATCCCCGCGACCGTTCGCTGATGGCCTGCAAGCTCATCGAAAAGGCGTACCGGCAGGGGCACAAGGTTTATCTGCACACCGCGTCCGAGGAGGAAACCCGCGTCCTCGACGACTTATTGTGGACCTTCCGGCAGGGCAGCTTCGTTGCCCATGAGTTGCATCCGGGCGGGTCGGACGTGGCGCCGGTGCTGATCGGCCATGGTCCTACCCCGGAACACATGGCTGATGTGCTGGTGAATCTGGCCCCGGAGATGCCCGCCGGGTTTGAGCGGTTCGGGCGGGTGGCGGAGTTGGTGGATCAGGATGAGGGGGTGAAGTTGGCGGGGCGGCGGCGGTATAAGGCGTATAAGGAGGCGGGGTATTTGCCAGACACCGTTAAGCTGGATGGCGGGGGATCGGGCTGAAGCCCGACTTACAAGAAAGACATTCAAGGCCTGTAGGTCGCGCTTTAGCCCGACATTTGAACCCGCGTCAGGCTAAAGCCTGACCTACACGAGCGAGATAAAGCCCAACCTCATTCGGAGGTTTGCGATGCCTTACAGCGACCTGCGCATTGGTAGACGCTCGATACAAGGTACGGTCTACCACATCACCACCACAACCTTGTGGCGCGAACCCATTTTCACTGACCTTGCCAAAGGCCGCCGCGTGGTGAAGCAACTCAAAACACTACACGAAGAAGGCCGGGCCGAGACTTTATGTTTTGTCGTCATGCCCGACCATCTGCATTGGCTCATGGCATTGCGGGAGGGCAGACTTTCGGAGGTTGTACAGCGAGTGAAAGGCGGCAGCGCTCGGCTCATCGGGCACCCGGTATGGCAGCCGAATTTCTACGATCATGCGGTACGCCAAGACGAAGACTTGCGTGTCATAGCCCGCTATATCGTCGGTAATCCACTGAGGGCGGGCTTGGTCGGGCGTTTGGCCGAGTACCCCTTATGGGACGCGGCCTGGCTGGAAGAAATGTAGGTCGGGCTTTAGCCCGACATCCCGCCCCCCTGTAGGTCGGGCTTTAGCCCGATCCATGTTGTCAGGCTAAAGCCCGACCTACAGACACCCTGCTCCCGCTATAATCCCCGCCCAACGCATACTCTGAACCTCTATTCCAAACCCCATGGACAAAACCTACGACCCCCACCTCATCGAACAACGCTGGTACGAAACCTGGGAAGCCAACGACTACTTCAAGCCCTCCGGCCAAGGCCCGTCCTACTGCATCGCCATCCCGCCGCCCAACGTGACCGGGAGCCTCCACATGGGCCATGGCTTCAACAACACCATCATGGACGCCCTCATCCGCTACCACCGCATGAAGGGCCATAACACCCTCTGGCAGGTGGGCACCGACCATGCGGGCATTGCCACCCAAATGGTCGTCGAGCGCCAACTCGCCGCGCAGAACATCACCCGCCACGACCTAGGCCGCGACAAGTTCTTGGAGAAGGTCTGGGAATGGAAAGCCGAATCCGGCGGCACCATCACCCGCCAATTGCGGCGGCTGGGTTCGTCGGTGGACTGGAGCCGCGAGCGCTTCACCATGGACGAAGGCTTGTCCCGCGCCGTGCAGGAAGCCTTCGTGCGGCTCTACGACGACGGCCTGATTTATCGCGGCAAGCGGCTCGTGAACTGGGATCCAAAACTTCACACCGCCATTTCCGACCTGGAAGTGCAGAGCGAAGAGGAAAAGGGGTCGATGTGGCATTTCCGCTATCCGCTGGCGGATGGCTCGGGCCATCTGGTCGTCGCCACCACCCGCCCGGAAACCATGCTGGGTGATACCGCCGTGGCCGTTCACCCGGATGACGAGCGCTATAAACACTTGGTCGGCAAATCCGTCCGGTTGCCCATCGCCAACCGGGAAATCCCCATCGTCGCCGACGAGTACGTCGATCCCGAATTCGGCACCGGCTGCGTGAAGATCACCCCAGCCCACGACTTCAACGACTACGAAGTCGGCAAGCGCCATAACCTGCCGCTCATCAACGTGCTGGACCGAGACGCCCGCGTCCTGCACGAATTCACCGTGCTGACCTTCGAGGGCTACGCTGGCACCCACGGCGAGAGAGCACCGGAAGCCTACGCCGGGCTGGACCGCTTCGAGGCGCGGAAAAAAATCGTCGCCGAACTGGACAGCCTAGGGCTGGTGGAAAAGATCGACCCGCATACCCTGAAAGTCCCCCGTGGCGACCGCTCCGGCGTGGTCATCGAACCGTGGCTGACCGACCAGTGGTATGTGGACGCCAAGACCCTCGCCAAACCGGCGATTGAAGCCGTGGAAGATGGCCGCATCCGCTTCGTGCCGCAGCAGTACGAGAACCTGTATTTCTCGTGGATGCGGGACATTCAGGATTGGTGTATCTCCCGGCAGTTGTGGTGGGGCCATCGCATCCCGGCGTGGTACGACAACCAGGGCAAGGTTTACGTGGGCCGCAACGAGGCCGAAGTTCGCGCCAAGTACAGCCTCGATGCCGGGCTGGCACTGCGCCAGGACGACGACGTGCTGGATACCTGGTTCTCGTCGGCGCTGTGGACCTTCTCCACCCTGGGTTGGCCGGACGACACGGCGGAATTGAAGACCTTCCACCCCACCGACGTGCTGGTGACGGGCTTCGACATCATCTTCTTCTGGGTGGCCCGCATGGTGATGATGACCATGCACTTCATGAAGCACCCGGATGGCTCGCCGCAGGTGCCGTTCAAGACCGTGTATGTGCACGGGCTGGTGCGCGATGCGGAAGGCCAGAAGATGTCGAAATCTAAGGGCAACGTGTTGGACCCGCTGGACATCATCGACGGCATCAGCATGGACGACTTGGTGGCGAAACGCACCTCCGGCCTGATGCAGCCGCAGATGGCGGAGAAGATCGAAAAGCGCACCCGCAAGGAATTTCCCGAGGGCATCCGGGCCTTCGGCTGCGATGCGCTGCGCTTCACCTTCGCCTCGCTGGCTTCCACGGGCCGCGACATCAAGTTCGACATGGGCCGGGTCGAGGGCTACCGCAACTTCTGCAACAAGCTGTGGAACGCCGCCCGCTATGTGTTGATGAACACCGAAGGCCAAGACACCGGCCTGACCGGCGAATGCGTCTACAGCCTGCCGGATCGGTGGATTCAAAGCCGCTTGCATCTCACCATCCAATTCACCCGCGAAGCGCTGGACGGCTACCGTTTTGACCACGCGGCCCAGTCCATCTATGAATTCGTCTGGAACGAATACTGCGACTGGTATCTGGAACTCGCCAAGATTGCCCTGCAATCGGACAGCGAAGCGGCCCGGCGCGGAACCCGGCAAACCTTGGTGCGCGTCCTCGATAGTATTCTGCGCCTCGCTCATCCGCTGATGCCCTATATCACTGAGGAAATCTGGCAGCGGGTCGCCCCGTTGGCTGGGCAGTCCGGCGAGACCCTCATGCGCCATGCTTACCCGACGGCGGAGGCTTGGCCGCAGGATTCGGCAGCGGAACAGGAAATGGCTTGGGTGATGGACGTGCTGTCGGGCATCCGGCGGATTCGCGGGGAAATGAATATCAACCCGTCCAAACCCTTGCCGGTGTTGCTGCAAAACGGCTCGGAGCAAGATCGTGCTTATTTCGAGAGCAACCAAGACTTCGTGGCGCGGTTTGGCCGGGTGGAAAGCCTGGTCTGGCTGAACGCCGACGAGGCCGCGCCGGAATCGGCCATGGCCTTGGTGGGCGACTTGAAGGTGTTGATTCCGATGCAGGGCTTGATCGACAAGGACGCGGAACTGGCCCGGCTGGACAAGGAAATCCAGCGCTTGAATAAGGAACTGCCGCGCCTGGAAGGCAAGCTCAGTGACGAGAGCTTCCTGGCGAAAGCCCCGGCTCAAGTGGTTGAGAAGGAACAGGCCCGGCTGCGGGAGCTGCGGGCCAGCCTCGCGGAGTTGCAGGCTCAGTCGGAAAAAATCCGCGCCCTTTGAGCGGGGGCAGGGACGAGGAAGCACGGCTGCCCCATCGTCGTGCTTCCCAAATCAATGTTAGAGACTGTGCCGCCAAGTGGACAAAGCCCACTCATCAACCAATAATACCGATGTTTGGAATTATCCGATTTTTAACACTGCACCACGGTTCGCGGGGCCATTAAATCACCATGGCAATCTCGGTTTCGAAAGCTCTGCTGAGCGGGTTGGCCAAGTGCCTAGTTAAAGAAGAACTTTTATCCGAGGCGGACGCGCAGACTTATTTCGAAGAAGCGTTCCGTAAGCACGTCCCCTTCGTCACCCACCTGGTTAGCAAGAAAGTCATCGACAGCCTAACCATCGCCACCACCGCCTCCCGTGAATTCGGCATCCCCCTGTTCGATCTATCCGCCATTTCCCCGGAATTCATGCCCATCAAGGTGGTCAACGAGAAGCTGATCCGCAAGCATCACGTACTGCCCATCTTCCAGCGGGGCAACAAGCTGTTCCTGGCGGTCTCCGACCCGACCAATCTCCAAGCCCTCGACGAAATCAAATTCCAGTCCCGCCTGACCACGGAAAGCGTGCTGGTCGAAGAGGACAAGCTCGCTAAGCTGATCGACACCGCCCTGGAAGCGGCGGACACCACCTTCAAGGAGTTGATGGATTCGGACCTGGAAAATCTGACCATCACGGGCGGGGACGACATCGACGCGCCCACCGACGCCGACACCAGCGACATCGACGACGCGCCCATCGTCCGATTCGTGAACAAGATTCTGCTGGACGCCATCAAGAAAGGCGCGTCCGATATTCACTTCGAGCCTTACGAAAAGAATTTCCGCGTCCGCTTCCGCCAGGATGGCATGTTGCACGAGGTCGCCGCCCCGCCCTCGGCGCTGGCAAACCGCATCTCCGCCCGCATCAAGGTGATGTCGCGGATGGACATCGCCGAGCGCCGGGTGCCGCAGGATGGCCGTATCAAAATGGCCCTCTCCAAGACCCGCGCCATCGACTTCCGCGTCAACACTTGCCCCACCTTGTTCGGCGAGAAGATCGTGATGCGTATCCTCGATCCCACCGCCGCCCAGCTCGGCATCGAAAAGCTCGGTTTCGAGCCGGAGCAGCAGGCCAGTTTCCTCAAGGCGCTCTCCAAGCCCTACGGCATGATCCTGGTCACGGGTCCGACCGGCAGCGGCAAGACCGTGAGCCTTTACACCGGGTTGAACATCCTCAACACCCAGGACCGCAACATCTCCACCGCCGAGGACCCGGTGGAAATCACCGTGCCCGGCATCAATCAGGTCAACGTGAACGTGAAGACCGGCCTGACCTTCGCCGAAGCGCTCAAAGCCTTCCTGCGGCAAGACCCGGACGTCATCATGGTGGGCGAAATCCGTGACCTGGAAACCGCCTCCATCGCCGTCAAAGCCGCCCAGACCGGCCACTTGGTGCTGTCCACCCTGCACACCAACGACGCCCCGCAAACCCTCAACCGTCTCATGCAGATGGGCATCCCGCCGTTCAACATCTCCTCGTCGGTGCTGCTCATCATGGCCCAGCGCTTGGCCCGCCGCCTGTGCGAACACTGCAAGAAGGTGGACGATTTGCCGCCCGAAGTGCTATTGCAGGCCGGCTTCCGGGAGAGGGACCTGGAGGGCGGGATGACCGTGTACGCGCCGGTCGGGTGCGACAAGTGCGTCAACGGCTACAAGGGCCGGGTGGGTATTTATCAGGTGATGCCGATTTCCGAAGCCATGAACCGCATCATCCTCGAAGGCGGCAGCGTCGCCCGCATCGCCGACCAGGCCAAGGCCGAGGGCGTCGCCGATCTTCGCGAATCGGGCCTTAAAAAAATCAAGTCCGGCATTACCAGCCTGGCCGAAATTGATCGTGTCACACGGGATTAAAACGTCATGGCAAAAGAAGAACAGGCCACGTTCGTATGGGAAGGGACGGATCGGAACGGCGCCAAGCTGAGGGGCGAACTGACGTCCCGCAGCGAGACCGTGGCGCGGGCCGAACTGCGTCGCCAAGGGATACGGGTCGGCAAAATCAAGAAAAAGGCCAAGCCATTGTTCAGTGGCGGGAAAAAGAAAATCATCACCAAAGACATCGCCGTGTTCAGCCGTCAGTTGGCAACCATGATGTCGGCGGGCGTACCGCTGGTCCAAGCCTTCGAAATCGTCGGGCGCGGCCACGAGAATCCCAGTATGCAGGAGTTGATCCTAGGGATTAAGGCCGATGTGGAGGGGGGCAGCTCCCTGGCGGAAGCGCTCGGCAAGCATCCCGTTTATTTCGACGAATTGTTCTGCAACCTGGTCCACGCGGGCGAACAGGCCGGTGTGTTGGAAACCTTGCTGCACAAGATCGCTGATTACAAAGAAAAAACCGAATCACTCAAGGCGAAGATCAAGAAAGCCCTGACCTATCCGACGGCCGTCCTGGTCATCGCCTTTGTCGTCACGGCGATTCTGTTGGTCTTCGTGGTGCCGCAGTTCGAGAACTTGTTCAAGGGCTTCGGCGCGGACCTGCCCGCCTTCACCAAGCTGGTGGTCTCCATGTCGCGGTTCCTCCAGGATTATTGGTATATCGTGCTGGGGGTTCTCATCGGCGTTGGCTGGACGTTCGCCCGGCTCAAGGAACGGTCCAAGACGTTCAACCGGCTGCTGGACCGGGCGGTGCTGCAAATCCCGGTCGTCGGCATGATCATGCACAAGGCCGCCATCGCTCGCTTCGCCCGGACGCTGGGAACCATGTCGACCGCCGGCGTGCCCCTGGTGGAGGCGCTCAAGTCGGTGGCCGGCGCCACCGGCAACATCGTCTATGCCACGGCGGTCCTGCGGATACGTGACGAAGTCTCGACCGGCACCCAGTTGCAGATGTCCATGCGCCAACTGAACCTGTTCCCCAACATGGTGATCCAGATGGTCGCCATCGGCGAGGAATCCGGCTCCCTGGACAGCATGTTGAACAAAGTGGCCGACTTTTACGAGGAGGAAGTGGACAACATGGTGGACTCGCTGAGCAGCCTGATCGAGCCGATGATCATGGCGATTCTCGGCACCATCGTCGGCGGCTTGGTGGTCGCGATGTACCTGCCCATCTTCAAGTTGGGTTCCGCCATCTAAAAGTCGGCCAGAGGAGTAAGCGCGTTGTTGGAGTTAATGGAGGCTTATCCGCCCTTTTACTGGGTGGCCGTGGGAATGCTCGGACTCATGGTGGGCAGTTTCCTCAATGTGGTGATCCATCGGCTGCCCATCATGATGGAGCGGGGCTGGCGCCAGGAATGCCGGGCGTTTCTGGAGCCGGACACGCCCGCCGAACCCGCCGAATCCTACAACCTCGTGGTTCCCCGCTCCGGCTGTCCGCATTGCGGGAGGCTCATCAACGCCTCGGAAAACATTCCGGTCATCAGCTATCTATGGCTGCGGGGGCGTTGCTCCGGCTGTGGGGCGCGGATTTCGCCACGCTATCCGGCGGTGGAAATGCTCACCGCCCTGCTGTCGGTGGCGGTGGCCTGGCGCTTTGGCGTGACCTGGCAGGCCGCCGCCGCGCTGGGCCTGACCTGGAGCCTGATTTCCCTCAGCTTCATCGACATCGACCGGCAATTGCTGCCCGACAGCATCACCCAGCCCCTATTGTGGATCGGCCTTTTCCTTAGCCTCTTCCCCATTTTCGCGGACAGCACGGCCAGCATCCTGGGTGCCGTGTTCGGCTATCTGGCCCTGTGGTCCGTCTACCACCTGTTCAGGCTCGCCACCGACAAGGAGGGCATGGGCTACGGCGATTTCAAGCTGCTGGCCCTGCTGGGCGCGTGGCTGGGCTGGAGCAAGCTGCCCGCCATCGTGCTGTTGTCATCCGTGGCCGGGGCGGTGATTGGCATCGCCATGATCGCCTTCGCCAAGCATGACCACCGCGTGCCCATCCCGTTTGGGCCGTATCTCGCCATCGCCGGCTGGCTCGCCCTGATGTGGGGCGACGCCATCAATGCCGCCTACCTGGGCATTTAACGCCTTCGCCCATGCTCAAAATCGGACTGACGGGCGGCATCGGCTGTGGCAAGACCACGGTCGCCGACCTGTTCGCCGCCAAAGGCGTGCCCGTGCTGGACGCCGACGTCATCTCCCGCGAATTGGTCGAACCGGGCCAGCCCGCCCTTGAAGCCATCGTCCGGCGCTTCGGCCCGGATTTGCTGGTGGACGGACGGCTGGACCGGACCCTCCTCCGGCGGCTCATTTTCGCCCAGCCCGACGCCCGCCACTGGCTGGAATCCCTGATTCATCCGCTGGTGTACGAGACCATGGCGCGGCGGAGCGCCGGTTTGAGCGGGCCTTATTGCCTGCTGGTGGTGCCGCTGTTGTTGGAGACTGGCCAGCGGGGCTTCGTGGATCGCTTGCTGGTGGTGGATTGCCCGCCGGAAATCCAGCGGCGGCGGGTCAAGGCCCGGGATGGCTCGGACGACGCCGAAGTGGAACGGATTCTGTCCGCCCAACTATCCCGCGAAGACCGGCTGGCGGCGGCGGATGATCTCATCGAGAATTCATCTGACCTGGCTTTCCTGTCAGCCCAAATCGACCAGCTACACCGCTGTTTTCTTAATATTAATCAAGGCTAAAGCGCCCCAATCCGCCTCTGCGGCGGCTCTTGACTAATGATTCCGATGAACGAAAATGTTCCAAAAATCACGGATGGGTTTCATAAAATCCGGGACCGGATTTCTTCACCACCTATACCATTTCGGGACTTTCCCATTTGAACGACTCCATCATTTACGAGTTTCCATTGAACGAACGGATTCGTTTATTCATGCGCCTGGAGCAGCTTTTTCAACAGCTCGACCACTTCATGGCAGGCGACTCCGTCTGGGACAGCCGCGCCGTGATCGCCACCTTGCTGGACATTCTCGCGCTGTTCAGCCGGAACGATCTCAAATCCGAAGCCCTCAAAGAATTGGACCGGCACTCGGCGGTGCTGACCAAGATGACCCGTAGCCAGCAAGACGTGGACCGGGGCAAGCTGGACAAGATTTTGGCGAAATTGGAATCCCTCAGCAAAGAGCTGTACGGCACGCCGGGCAAGATTGGCCTGTCCTTGATGGAGAACGATTTGTTCAAAAGCATTTCCCAGCGCAGCACCATTCCCGGCGGCACCTGCTCCTTTGACTTGCCTGCCTTCCACTACTGGCTGCAACTGGGCGACGCGCAACGCAAACAGGATTTGGAGGACTGGATACGGCCCTTCCGGCTCATCCGCTCGGCCATCGACATCCTCCTGAATTTCATCCGCACCTGCGCCTTGCCCTCGGATGAACAGGCCAGCGCTGGCTTCTTCCAGAAGACCCTGGATCACACCCTGCCCTATCAACTGCTGCGGGTGGCGGTGCGACGCCCGGAACCGTACTTCGCCGAAATCAGCGGCGGCAAGCACCGTTTCACCGTGCGCTTCATGATTCCCGACATCGCCCAGCGGCCCGTCCAATGCCCCCAGGATGTCCGATTTCAACTGACCTGCTGCCTGTTATAGATGAGCTTCATTTGACCACCCTCACCCCAACCCTCTCCCACAGGGAAAGGAGAAAAATGTCCCTTAACCAACAGCGTTATCTATATGAGTACGGTTAAATGCCCCACTTGCGGACGGGCCGTGGCCTGGGTCGAAACCGAACAATTCCGGCCCTTCTGCGGCGAGCGCTGCAAGCTGATTGATTTGGGGGAATGGGCGACGGGGTCTTATGCGATTCCCGTCGCGCCGACAGACCAGGATTTGACTGAGCTTGACGAAGCGTCCGAGCGCTTTGTCCCCCCTCCCTTTGGGAAAGGGTTAGGGTGAGGGGGGATCAAATTGGGATTTATTCCTTGGAAGAAAGGCCGACTCGGTTTTCAAAACCGAGTCGGCCTATGTGTCAGTGAATCTCGCCGCGCCAGGCGCCGGTTTCCTTGCCTTGGGATTCGATGAACTCCTTGAAGTTCTCCAAGTCGTCCTCCACATTCGAGGACACCATGCCGAGCATATCGCCGACCTTCTCCATCACGGATTCCGGCTGATATTCAACATCCACGGTGACGCGGGTCCGAGCCGCGTCCAACGACTCGAAATTCACCACCCCGTGATTTTGCGCGCCTTGCACGGTGCGCCAAGCGATGCGCTGGTCGGGCACCTGCTCGGTGATTTCGGTATCCCACTCCTTTTCCGTCCCCCCCAGGGCGGCGCGCCAATGTAGATGCTTGTCATCCAACTGGCGGACTTCCTCAATGTTTTCCATGAAGTTCGGAAACTCTTCGAACTGCGTCCACTGGTTGTACGCGACCCGTACCGGAACGTCGATTTCAATGGACTGATGCAGAGTGGCCATAACTGCGCCTCCTTAAGTCATACGCGTTGGAATTCCCATTTTGACGCCGATGCGCCGAATCCAGGCACCCCGGCGGAGTTAAGCCGAAAACGCAACGTCTGCGGCTTAACTTATGGACACCCAGCGATGGTCGCGGTTTGTAGGGATTAGCACGGGTAGACATCAGGGCAATCGCGCTATGCGTGAAACGAAATTTTGTCCCTCTTCAGGGTGAGGGGGATTCCAAAAGGTTTTCAGTCGCCACCCTCATCAGATCAAGCGGATCAAAAAGGGGGGAATACCTGTTTTTGATCCCCCTCGCCCCGCCCTCTCCCGCTGGAGAGGGAAAAAATCACATAGCGCGGTTGCCCCGAATAGACATGGCGCCAACGGATTTTCCAAAACCTAATCGGCTAAGATTAGCCCGCCGATAGCCGCCGACCCCGGCATGTACCCCAGCCCTCGCAAGTCATGGGCATCATGCCTTCGGAATTTGAGGCCGCCGCTTGCTGGCCAACCGAACCCACCAATAACCAGCGTTATATGGACGAACACTTTCAAGCCGCCCGCGCCACACTCCAGAATTTATCTGCCAATCTCGAACGCAGCCTCAAAGGCCAAGAAACCGCCATCCGCCGCCTGCTCGCGGCATTCGCCGCTGGCGGGCACGTCCTGCTTGAAGACGTCCCCGGCACCGGCAAAACCACCCTGGCGAAAGCCCTGGCCCACTCGTGCCGGGCGCAGTTCCAGCGGGTGCAGTTCACCCCCGACCTCCTGCCCGCCGACATCCTGGGCGTGTCCATCCTGGACCCGAGCCGCCGGGAATTCCGCTTCGCGCCGGGGCCGATCTTCTGCCATATCCTGCTGGCGGACGAAATCAACCGCGCCTCGCCGCGCACCCAGTCGGCCCTGCTGGAAGCCATGGCCGAATCCCAAGTCAGCGTGGAACGACGGATGCACGCCCTGGAATCGCCGTTCTTCGTCATCGCCACCCAGAATCCGGTGGAATTCCACGGCACCTATCCCCTGCCGGAAGCGCAACTCGACCGCTTCGCCCTGCGCTTCAGCCTGGGCTATGTGCGGGCCGAGGACGAGATCGACATCCTCACCGCCCACCAGCGCGGCCAACTCCACACGCCCCAGGAACCCTGCGTCGATCTGGCGGAAATCCGCCGCTTGCGGGCGCAGGTGGGGCAGGTGGCCGTGAGCGACGAACTCAAGCGCTATATCGTGGACATCGTCCGCGCCACCCGCACGGCGGTGGGGATCCGGCTGGGGGCCGGTCCCCGCGCTGGCCTGGCCCTGATGAAATGCGCCCAGGCGTTGGCGGTGCTGGACGGCTTCGACTTCGTGACGCCCGACGCCATCCGGGAAATCGCCGTGCCCACGGTGGCCCATCGTTTGGTGCTGGACCCGGAGGCCAAGTTTTCTGGACTCTCTGCCGAGGATGTGGTGACGGGCATTGTGGATAAGGTGCCGGTGCCAGCGTGACACCCCCCCTGTGGGAGTGGGCTTCAGCCCACGACTTGGCCGTTACTCATAAAGTCGTGGGCTGAAAGC
>NZ_JBTEKS010000091.1:0-13294 GCF_054333355.1 Methylomagnum sp.
GTGGGAGTGGGCTTTAGCCCACGAGAAGCTGTATTAATAGTGGGCTAAAGCCCACTCCCACGGGTTTATGACTAACGTAAGTCCCGAAGATGAATCTTGCACTCCAATGGCATGAAATAACATGTCCGACCTACGCGGGACTACGAGCAACTATTCCTGGCTCTCCCCCTCCCCGTGGTGCTTATGCCGATGCTCTAGGAATTTCTTATACGTGGCATAGCTCTCCCGCACCATGATGGAGGTATCGAGTTCCTTGTCGCGGAACTTGCGCAAATCCAACTGGTGCAGCACCGACCGTCGCCACAAATACTGGATGCCGAAATACCCGATGACCGCGCCCAGATTCATCAGGATGAAGCAGCCCACCAACAGCGGCGTGCCCAGCTCCATCGCCTTTTCGATGCTGAACAACCCCGAGAATTGATCGAAGCTGAAGGTCTGCGAACCCATGGCGTAAGCGCCGACCTCGTAGGCGAAGTAGTACATCGGCAGCCAGGTCAGGGGATTAGTGATCCAGACCAGGGCCACGGCGATGGGTAGGTTGGCGCTGAAATAAATGGCCCCGATGGCGGCGATGACCTGTTGCCAGGGCAGCGGTGGCGTATACATCGCCCACAGGCCGATGGCGAAGGCCCGCGACACGGAGCGCCGATTGAGGTGCCACAGGTTGGGCGCGTGCAGCTTGTCCCCCAGGAATTCCAATGCCTTGATTTCTTTTATTTTTTTGGGGTCCGGCAAAAAGCGTTTCAATAATTTTTTTGGCATAGCGGTAATGGGGGTAGGTTTATTGGGATGATTCTTATTGGAACCTTATTATTTTACGAATACGAAATTTAAAGTTGAAAGAACTTTTCCGGTCGTCCGGCCCGCCCATGCCCCGCCTTGCCTTGGGTTTCGTCGCCGGGGCGCTACTGATTCAACAGCTTACCGAATTGCCCGGCCTCGGACTCTGCGCGGCGCTGAGCTTGGCTTGCGCCGTCAGCCTGCGGTGGCGCTGGCTGGGCGTGGCGGCGTTCGGGTTCGGCCTGCTGTGGGCCACGGGCTATGCCGCCATCCGCCTGCGCGACGCCTTGCCGACCATGACGGAACGGCAAATCGCCGTGATCGAGGGCACCGTGCTGTCCATCCCCGACGCCATGGAGCGGGGGGCGCGCTTCGATTTCGCCATTGACGCGGTGCTTGAACCCGCCGCCGCGCAAATTCCGAAGCGGGTCCGGCTGAATTGGTACGACGTAACCGCCGCGCCGAAAGCGGGCGAGCGCTGGCGGCTGCGGGTCAGCCTGCGCCGCCCGCACGGCATGTTGAATCCCGGCGGCTTCGATTACGAGCAATGGCTGTTCGCCCAGGGCATCCGCGCCGTGGGCTATGTGCGGAAATCTCCCGATAACCGTCGGCTTGAAGGCGGCGGGGCGGATGTCCTGTCGCGCCGGGTCTGGCGGCAGGCGGTATACGACCAACTCTCCGAAACCCTGGCCGGAAGTCCGGTGGCGGGTCTGGTCAAGGCGCTGACCATGGGGCATGAGGACGACATCACCCCGGAACAATGGGACGTGCTGCGCAAAACCGGCACCGCGCACTTGGTGGCCGTGTCCGGCTCCCATATTGGCTTAATCGCCGGATTCGTGTTTTTCCTGACGCGCCGGGCCGTCGCGTGGCTGGGGGTGCTGCGCTGGTCGCCGCCGCTTATCGCCGCCCTGGCGGGACTCGCCGCCGCCTGGCTTTATTCCGCCTTGGCCGATTTCACCATTCCCACCCAGCGGGCGATGCTGATGGTCGGCGTCGCCATGGGCGCGGTCATCCTGCAACGGAACCTCAACCCGCCCCATATCCTCGCCACGGCCCTCTTGGCGGTGACGCTGTATGACCCGCTGGCCGTGCTGTCGCCCGGCTTCTGGTTGTCTTTTGGCGCGGTGGCGTTGATGGCCTTTGTTCTCTCGGGGCGGACGGGAAGAACCGGCGCGGGGTGGTCGCTGGTGCGGATCAACTGGGCCACGGCGCTGGGCCTCGCGCCGGTGCTGCTGCTGTTCTTCCGGCAAGTGTCCCTGGTGTCGCCCCTTGCCAATCTGCTGGCGGTGCCGGTGCTGGGCACGTTGTTGATTCCGGTCTGCCTGGTCGGTGCCTTGCTTCTGCCGGTGATTCAATTCCTGGGGGCCGGGTTGCTGCATCTGGCCGAAATCGTTCTGGTGCAAATCTGGCCGGCGCTGGAATGGCTGGCGGCGTTGCCTCTGGCGCAATGGACCCACGCCGAGCCGCCCTTCTGGACCATTCCCCTAGCCATGGCCGGAACGCTGCTATTGCTGGCCCCGAGAGGGATTCCGGCCCGCTGGCTGGGACTGGTGCTGCTGGTGCCCGCCGCCACGGTGGAACCCGAGCCATTGTCCCTGGGCGTATTCCGACTAACCTTGCTGGATGTAGGGCAAGGCTTGGCCTCGGTGGTGGAAACCCGGAGCCGGACGCTGGTGTTCGACACCGGTGCCCAATTCAGTCCGCGCTTCGACATGGGCGGCGCGGTCATCGAGCCGTTCCTCCGCCAGCGCGGACTCGGGCGCATCGACGCGCTGGTGGTCAGCCATGGCGATAACGACCACAGCGGCGGGGCCAACACCTTGCTGCGGCGGTTTCCGGTGGAAATGCTTTACACCAGCGTGCCGACGCGGCTGGCGGAATTTCCCGCCGTGCTGTGCGGGATCGGCCAGCGCTGGACCTGGGATGGCGTGGATTTCGAGATGCTCGGTCCGATTCAGGCGAGCGAGAAGGACAACGACAACTCCTGCGTGCTGCGGGTCGGGGGCGGGGAACACACAGCCCTGTTGACCGGCGACATTGAGCGCATGGCCGAGAACCTGCTGGTGGAGAAATATGGCGAAGCTCTGCGCAGCGAGGTGCTGGTGGTGCCGCATCACGGCAGCAAGACCTCCTCGACCCGCGAGTTCCTGGCGGCGGTGAATCCCCGGCTGGCCTTGATGCCGGCGGGCTATCTCAACCGTTTCGGGTTTCCCCATCGGGAGGTGCTGGACCGCTACGCCGCCATCGGCGCCAAGGTCTTGAACACCGCCAGCGCCGGAGCCATCGCCGTGGTCATGGGCCGGGCGGGCGGGTTACGGGCCGGGGAATATCGCCGGGAACAGCGCCGATATTGGCATGAACGCTAGATTGTCGAGCGACTGTGGGTTACGCTCTGTGTACTCTTTCGAAACCCACGCCTTCGGAAAAGAGAGGTCCGTAATGATCCCGATGGTTTCCATCCTCCGAATGCCCTATATGCCGGGGCTTGGCGGAATTCCGCATGGCAAGCAACTAATTCAAAAGGCTGATCTAACATGAACGCATCGTTGTTGTTGCATGGCGGCGCGCAGCTTTCTCTCATCACCGTGAGTTTCGCCAGCCGGATCGTGCAAGCCTTGCTGGCGGACACGCCGGAATTCATCCGGGCGCTGGCCGAATCCCTGCCCGACAATCCGACCGCCGCCGACGCCACCGTGACCCTGGCCGTGGCCCGCGCCGCCGCGCTGGACGATAACCCGCGCATCCGCGAGGCGGCGCTGTTGGCGATAAGTCTGGTGGTGAGGAAGCGACCACACCTGGCCGACTCGGTGCTGGCCGTGGCGAAGACCTCGGTCATGGACAAGCACGAGGATGTCCGGGAAGCGGCCCGGAAGACCCTGGAAATGATCGTCAAGCTGCGCCCCGACCTGGCCGACACCACGCTGACCATGGCGGTCGCCAAGGCCGCCGCCGCCAACGATCAATGGGATATCCGCCAAGCCGCCCAGCAGACCCTGGGGCTGATCCTCGACAAGAACCCCGAACTGGCGGAGGCCGCCCTCGCCATCACCAAGGCCGTGGCCGCCGAGGGCGAGGACGAGGTGCGCGAAGCGGCCTATCAAACGCTGGAAATGATCGTCAAGAAGCGCCCGGAAATGGCCGACGGCGTCCTGACCCTCGCCATCGCCAAGGCGGTGGTGTCCGAAATGGAATGGTATGTGCGCAAAGCGGCCTTGCAGGCGTTGACCATGATTATGGAGAGGCGGCCCGACTTGGCCGAAGTCGCCCTGTCCGTGGCGAAAGCCGCCGAGAAGGACAAAACCATCACCGCCAAAACCCTCCAACAGATGCTTGGCCCGATTCTCGCCAAGCGGCCCGATTTGGCGCAAGCCTCCTAACTGCCGAATAAGGCCGGAGGGGGAACCCCGCCATCTTTCTCGCGGTCGGATTTCTCAACGGGAATCTGGCCGCAAATCAACCTTCCCGAAAACGCTAAGCGGATGTGTGGGAAACGGACGCTGGAGTCCGAGGCTTGCTTTGGCGTACTTAATCAGCAACGAAATCTAGTCATCACCGGATTCCTGTACTGAAGATTTTTGCTAAGTCAGGTTAGCGAAAGCGTGAGCCGCTCCCACGGAATACGCGCCGTCGCCCCCTTCGGCTTGGCGTTTCGAATGTCACTCCTATGGCAAGAGGCTTCCTCATGAGCGACCTCGAACTCGGCGTCGTCGGCAACTGCGCTTTCAGCGCCCTCATCAATCGGCGGGGGAGGGTGGTTTGGTGCTGCCTGCCCCGCTTCGATGGCGACCCTTTGTTTTGCAGCCTGATTAACGGGGACGGGAAGAGCGACAGCGACGACAGCGACACCGCCGACGGCTTCTTCGATGTGCTGATCGACGACTTCGCCTACAGCGAGCAGCACTACGAACCCAACACCGCCATCCTGCTCACCACCCTGTACGACCAGCACGGCTCCGCCGTGGAAATCACCGACTTCGCGCCCCGCTTCATCTGCTATGACCGGATGCACCGTCCCCAGCGCTTGATCCGCCTGTTGAAGCCCCTGCACGGCACGCCGCGCATCCGGGTCCGGCTGCGCCCCACCCACAGCTACGGCGCGGCGCGGATGCGGACGGTCCATGGCTCGAACCACATCAACTATGTGGGCCACACCGTGACCTACCGCATGACCACCAACGTGCCGGTCTCGTTCGTGCTGGACGAGGTGCCCTTCCTGCTGGAGCAGCCCGCCGCGCTGTCCTTCGGCGCGGATGACCCGTTACGAAGCTCGGTCGCCGACGCCACCCGCGAAAGCCACGAACAAACCCTGCACTACTGGCGGGATTGGGCGCGGTCCCTGTCGATTCCCTTCGAGTGGCAGGCGGAAGTGATCCGCGCCGCCATCACGCTGAAGCTCTGTTGTTTCGAGGAGACCGGCGCCGTCATCGCCGCCATGACCACCTCCATCCCGGAGGCGGCGGGCACGGAGCGCAATTGGGACTATCGGTTTTGCTGGCTGCGGGACGCCTATTTCGTCATCAACGCGCTGAACCGGCTCGGCACCACCAAGACCATGGAGGAATATCTCCGGTACATCGCCAACATCGCGGCGGGCGCCAAGGAAAGCCTGTTGCAGCCGGTCTATGGCATCGCCCTGGAAAGCAAGCTGGTGGAGCGGATGATCGACACGCTCTCGGGCTACCGCAACCACGGCCCGGTGCGGGTCGGCAATCAGGCTTACGAGCATGTGCAAAACGATGTCTACGGCAGCGTTATCATGGCCGCGACCCAGGCGTTCTTCGACCGCCGCTTGGCCCATCCGGGCGACCGGCGCCTGTTCGAGCGCCTGGAAAACTTGGGCTATCAGTGCGCCCGGCTCTACAACCAGCCGGACGCCAGCCTGTGGGAGTTCCGGGGCATTGCGCGGGTGCATACCTTCTCGGCGGTGATGTGCTGGGCTGGCTGCGACCGCCTGTGCCGCATTGCCCACCGCATGGAGTTTCACGACCGCGCCAATTATTGGCGGGCACAAGCGGAGCGCATCCGGGCGGAAATCTTGGAGCTGGCCTACGACCCGGGCCGGGAAACCTTCGTCGGCAGTTTCGGCGGGACGGAACTGGACGCCAGCTTGTTGCTGCTCCACGACCTGCAATTCCTGGCCGCCGACGATCCGCGCTTTCTCGGCACCGTGGAGTCCGTGGAAAAGGAGCTGCGGCGCGGCAATCACATGATGCGCTATGTGGAGCAGGACGATTTTGGCGCGCCCAAGAACGCCTTCAATATTTGCACGTTCTGGCTGATTAGCGCCCTGGCGTCCATTGGCCGCAAGGAGGACGCCCGCGCCATCTTCGAGGACATGCTGAATTGCCGGAATCATTTGGGGCTGCTGTCCGAAGACACCGACCCCGCGACGGGCGAAATGTGGGGGAATTTTCCGCAGACCTATTCCATGGTCGGGATCATCCATTCGGCGGTGGTGTTGTCGAAGCCTTGGGAACAGGCATTCTAGCCCCCCGTGGGAGCGGGCTTCAGCCCGCGACAAGACAAGCCTGGCTTGCCCCTAGTCGTGGGCTGAAGCCCACTCCCACAAGACTCGCTCACTCGTGGTGCGTATGGGGGGCGTTATTCGCCTGCTCGTGCTGATGCCGATGGGATTCCTCCGCCGACTGCATCCCCTTCACGCCGACTCCGTACTGATAAACCATCAGCCCACCCAGATCGGCCCCAAAAAACAGGCAGACCGCGATAATGCCAGCCAGGATCAAATGGAACGCCTGAGCCATGGGCGAGGTGAAGTATCCACCCGCCAGCGCCCGCCAAATCGCCATGGCCACGGACAAGAACGCCACCGTGAGGCCAAGGCGTTTATGCCATTCCATGATCTCATGCACCTCTGCCCCATGGGGGACGGTGGCTTCGGCGACCAAGCCGGCGGCGGCGGCAAGCACCGCGCCGCCAGCGCCCAGGTACAGCATGACGCCAGCGGCCTGCCGAATGGCGGGCCGACGCAGCACTAGGCCGGCCACCTCAAACAGCAGGAAGCCGACCAGGAAGGCGATGGGGAAATGCACGACGAGGGGATGCACATTGGTGCCAAGCGCCGCGATGCCGGCGATTGGGTTCCAGGACGATCCCGGCTCCAAACCCCGGTTGATGGTTTCGAGCAGGCTGTCGAGGAGTCCCACCAACCCCATGCCGTCACCATCGCCACCGCCATGGATCAGGGGCAGTGAGGAGCCGTTCCCGAGCCAGTCGGGGCTTGAAAAAATGCTGAACATAGTGGCTTTCCAAAAAATAAGTTGCATCCAGAGGCGGGCTTGATTGGCCGTCCTTCCCGCACGCCGCTCGTTAGTCACGCGGCGCGGGCGCAAGTTTCGCAGACAAACGTGGTTTTCCAAAACCAGGCAGGGCTGTTGACCACATCCCGCGACCTAGCCCATGCGCGGTCAAGCCCCCAACCCATCGAATTGCCGCCCTTCCAGAGCAAGCGGCCGGCGCTGGCCCGCCGCCCTTATTTTGACGGTATTCAAGGCTTGCCACCACGGCCTTGGATTACTATAATTCGCGGCTCAATGGGTCGTTAGCTCAGTCGGTAGAGCATTGCACTTTTAATGCAGTGGTCGTGAGTTCGAGTCTCACACGACCCACCAAACACTCAAAAGCCTTACGGGAAACCGTAAGGCTTTTTTGTTGCCATTCCGAATGGCGACCACCCCGTCCTTACGGCACGTTCAATGCTGGATTTCCATGCGCGTTAAGCCTCTCGCATCGTGAATGGAAACCCGTTGAGCCGGGCTGTTCACCCTTCGGCCAGTCCGGCGCGAGCGGCTTGATTCGGGGCGTTAAACACCCCCACCCCACAACCGTGGTCCCATCCCCTTCCCAACACCAAGCCGCCCAAACCCGCCTTCACCGATTTCCCCGGGGGCTGGCGGGAATAGGAACGAATTATGGTAGGCTACGTCTTAAACGGTAAAAGACCATAAGTCAGCGGATATTCCGCCCGAACGGTTTATTTGCCGTTTGCTATGATAGAAATCGTCTCGCGCCTTCTCGTCGCGCATAATCAGGCGAGAACCTTGACCGTCGCTTTTTTTCGACACAGACGAATCATTTTACGAAGAATCTGCCAAGGCGCAGAGGAGTATTCGATTTATGGGTATTTTCGATCATTATCAAACCCGTTACGAAAAGAATCGCGAAGAAGAATATTCACTCCAGGAATACCTGGAAATGTGCCGGAATGATCCGACCGCTTATGCCAGCCCGTCGGAACGGATGCTCATCGCCATCGGTGAACCCGAATTGGTGGATACCCGGCTCGATACCCGGCTGTCCCGGATTTTCGCCAATAAAATCATTAAGCGTTATCCGGCGTTTTCTGATTTTTATGGCATGGAAGAAACCATTGAGCAAATCGTGGCGTATTTCCGCCACGCCGCCCAAGGGTTGGAGGAGCGCAAGCAAATCCTGTATCTGTTGGGTCCGGTGGGCGGCGGCAAGTCCTCGCTGGCGGAGAAGCTCAAGCAGTTGATGGAGCAGGTGCCGTTCTACGCCATCAAGGGTTCGCCCATTTGGGAATCGCCCTTGGGCCTGTTCGATCCCGACGAGGACGGCAAAATCCTCGAATCCGAATACGGCATTCCGCGTCGCTACTTCAACACCATCATGTCGCCGTGGGCGGTGAAGCGGATGCACGAGTACAACGGCGACATCACCAAGTTCAAGGTCGTCAAGGTGCGGCCTTCCATCCTCGACCAACGGGCGGTCTCTAAAACCGAGCCGGGCGACGAGAACAACCAGGATATTTCCTCCCTGGTGGGCAAGGTCGATATCCGCAAGCTGGAGCGCTTCAGCCAGGACGACCCGGACGCCTACAGCTATTCCGGCGGCCTGTGCCTGGGCAACCGGGGCATCATGGAATTCGTGGAAATGTTCAAAGCGCCCATCAAGGTGTTGCACCCGCTGCTGACCGCGACGCAAGAGGGCAACTACAAGGGCACGGAAGGGCTGTCCGCCATCCCCTTCGAAGGCGTCATCATGGCCCATTCCAACGAATCGGAATGGCAGCAATTCAAGAACAATAAGAACAACGAGGCATTCCTCGACCGCGTGTATGTGGTCAAGGTGCCGTACTGCTTGAAGGTCTCCGAGGAAGTCAGGATTTACGAGAAATTGCTGGCCCACAGCTCCCTCTCGCAAGCCTCCTGCGCCCCGCACACGCTCAAGATGCTGGCCCAATTTGCCGTGCTGTCCCGGTTGAAGGAGCCGGAGAATTCCAACATCTATTCCAAGATGCGGATTTACGACGGCGAGAATCTCAAGGACACTGACCCGAAAGCCAAGTCCTATCAGGAATACCGCGATTTCGCCGGGGTTGATGAGGGCATGGCGGGATTGTCCACCCGGTTCGCTTTCAAGATTCTGTCCAAGGTGTTCAACTTCGATCATTCCGAAGTCGCAGCCAACCCGGTGCATCTGCTCTACACCCTGGAACAGCAGATTCCCCAGGAGCAATACCCGCCGGAAGTGCAGGAGCGCTATCTGCGCTTCATCAAGGAATTCCTGGTGCCGCGTTACGTGGAGTTCATCGGCAAGGAAATTCAGACGGCCTATCTCGAATCTTATTCCGAGTACGGTCAGAACATTTTCGATCGGTACGTGACCTATGCCGATTTCTGGATTCAGGATCAGGAATACCGCGACCCCGATACCGGCGAGAACTTCGACCGTCGCGCCCTGAACGAGGAATTGGAGAAGATCGAGAAGCCCGCCGGCATCAGCAATCCGAAGGACTTCCGCAACGAGGTGGTGAACTTCGTGCTGCGGGCGCGGGCCCGGAACGCGGGCAAGAACCCGGCGTGGACCAGCTATGAAAAGCTGCGGGCGGTCATCGAAAAGAAGATGTTCGCCAACACCGAGGAATTGCTGCCGGTGATTTCCTTCAACACCAAGGCGTCACAGGACGACGCCAAGAAGCACGAGGAATTCGTGAACCGGATGGTGCTTAAGGGGTATACGGCGAAGCAGGTAAGGTTGTTGTGCGAGTGGTATTTGCGGGTTAGGAAGTCGTCCTAATATACCCGTGGGGTGGGCATGCACTCATGCCCACCCCATCTGATTTGGCTGGTTATATTATTCCGCGTATTAAGGAATAATCCCGATGAATTTTGACTGGGATACGAATAAGGCGGCATCGAACCAGCGTAAACACGGGGTAACATTTGAAGAGGCAACCACGGCTTTACGCGATCCACTTTCCAATACTGGTCGCGACCCGGATCACTCCATTAATGAAGAACGCTTCGTGACTTTTGGTATGCCGTCCCAATATCGTTTGCTTGCCATTTCCCATACGGAGTGTGGAAATATGGTTCGCATTATCAGCGCTAGACTGGCAACTAATTCCGAAAGACAAATTTATGAAAACGGATAAACCGGAACTTCGTGATGATGAGCTTCGGCCCGAATATAAAAGGTCGGATTTTGGCGAAATGGTGCGCGGCAAATACGCGAATCACATTAAGGCCGAAACCAATGTCGTGCTTTTGGAGCCAGATATCGCGCAGGCATTTCCGAACGACGCCGCCGTAAACGAAGCCTTGCGGTTGGTCATGCGAATGGCCGAGATTCCCCGGAAGCAAGGGACCGTCTAAATACCAGGCTGCGGCCTACGTGCCCCGGCCCTGCTTAACTTTTGAGCAACGCCCATGAGCCAATTCATAGACCGCCGCCTCAACCCCAAGAACAAAAGCGCCGTCAACCGGCAGCGCTTTCTCCAGCGGTTTCGCGGCCAAATCAGAAAAGCCGT
This sequence comes from Methylomagnum sp., assembly GCF_054333355.1. Taxonomy (NCBI): domain Bacteria; kingdom Pseudomonadati; phylum Pseudomonadota; class Gammaproteobacteria; order Methylococcales; family Methylococcaceae; genus Methylomagnum; species Methylomagnum sp. The sequence goes on from NZ_JBTEKS010000091.1 coordinate 10,577, forward strand.
CGCGGACGCGGTCGCCAAGCGCTCGGTGAAGGACATCGACCGGGGCGAAAACATCCAGATTCCCTCCAAGGATATTTCCGAGCCGGTGTTCCGCCACGGTAAAGGCGGACGCCGGGAAGTTGTGCAGCCGGGCAATAAGGAATTCATCCCCGGCGACAAGGTGCCGCGCCCGGACGAGGGCGGCGGTGGCCGGGGCAATCAAGCCAGCGATTCCGGCGAGGGCATGGATGACTTCGTGTTCGAGTTATCGCGGGAGGAATTCCTGGAATTCATCTTCGAGGACTTGGAACTGCCCAACCTGGTGAAGCGTCAATTGGCCCGCGAGGTGGCGTTCAAGAGCCAACGGGCCGGATTCACCGCCGACGGCTCGCCGTCCAACATCCATGTCGTGCGCTCTATGCGCGAGGCGCTGGCCCGCCGCACCGCCCTGCGGGCGCCGTCGCGGGACCGCTTGCGCGAGTTAGAAGACGAATTGGAAGAGTTGTTGCGGGCGGACCCGCCCGACGCCGCGCTGATCGAAAAACTCCGCGAGGAAATCGCCCGCCTCGAACAGAAAGTCGCCGCCGTGCCGTTCATCGACACCTTCGACCTGCGGTTCCGCAACCGGGTCCAGGTGCCCAAGCCCACCACCCAGGCCGTGATGTTCTGCCTGATGGACGTGTCCGGCTCCATGGACGAGATCAAGAAGAACCTCGCCAAGCGCTTCTTCCTGCTGCTCTACCTGTTCCTGAGCCGCAATTACGAGCGCACCGACGTGGTGTTCATCCGCCACCACACCGTCGCCATGGAAGTGGACGAGCAGGATTTCTTCTATTCCCGCGAGACCGGCGGCACGGTCGTGTCCAGCGCCCTGGAATTGATGCGCGACGTGATCCGCGACCGCTATCCCAGCCGCGACTGGAACATCTACGGTGCCCAGGCCTCCGACGGCGATAACTGGCCGGAGGATTCCACCAACTGCCACCGCTTGCTCATGGAGGACATCATGCCTTGCGTGCAGTATTACGCCTACATCGAGATCAACAACCACGAGCCGCACAGCCTGTGGATGGAATATGAAAAGGTGGCCGAATACTGGCCCAATTTCGCCTTGCAGCCCATTTATGGCGCGGCGGACATTTATCCGGTGTTCCGGGAACTCTTCAAGAAACAGCGCGTGGCCGCATGAATCGCCAACCCATTTCCGACGGGTCCGAATGGACCTTTGAGTTATTGCGCGAATACGACGCCGAAATCGGCCGCATCGCGGCGGATTACAGTCTGGACACTTATCCCAACCAGATCGAGGTCATCACCTCCGAGCAGATGATGGACTGCTATTCCAGCACCGGGATGCCGGTGTTCTACCCGCACTGGTCGTTCGGGAAGCAGTTCCTCTCGGTGGAGAAAAGCTACCGGCGCGGCCACATGGGGCTGGCCTACGAACTGGTCATCAACTCCAATCCCTGCATCGCCTATCTCATGGAGGAGAACACCATGACCATGCAGGCGTTGGTCATCGCCCACGCCTGCTACGGCCATAACTCCTTCTTCAAGGGCAACTATCTCTTCAAGACCTGGACCAGCGCCGACGCCATCGTCGATTACCTGCTGTTCTCCCGCAACTACATCACCGAATGCGAGGAGCGCCACGGCGTGCGGGCGGTGGAGGAGCTTTTGGATTCCTGCCACGCCTTGATGGGCTATGGCGTGGACCGCTATCGCCGCCCGCCGCCCCTGTCCATGACCGAGGAGGAGACGCGGCAGAAGGAGCGCGAGGAATATCTGCAATCCCAGGTCAACGATTTGTGGTTGCGGACCATCCCGAAGAAGGAGAAGCAAGCCGCCGAACAGACGCCGAACTTCCCGCCGGAACCCGAGGAAAACCTGCTGTATTTCTTCGAGAAGAACGCCCCGCTGCTGGAGCCTTGGCAGCGGGAAATCATCCGCATCGTCCGCAAGATCGCCCAATACCTCTATCCGCAGCGCCAGACCAAGATCATGAACGAAGGCTGGGCGACCTTCTGGCACTACACCATCCTGAACCGGATGTACCAGGAGCGGTTGGTGGACGACGGCTTCATGCTGGAATTCCTGTCGTCCCACACCAACGTGGTCTACCAGCCGCCGTACAGCAGCAAGTATTTTTCCGGCATCAACCCGTATGCCCTGGGCTTCGCGATGATGAGCGACCTCCGCCGCGTGTGCGAGGAACCCACCGCCGAGGACCGCTATTGGTTCCCGGAAATCGCGGGCAGCGATTGGGTGAAGACGCTCGACTTCGCCATGCGCAATTTCAAGGACGAGAGCTTCATCGCCCAATACCTCTCGCCGCAGGTGATCCGGGATTTCAAGCTGTTCAGCGTGCTGGACGACGACACCCACCGGGAATTGGAAATCACCGGCATCCACAACGAGGAAGGCTATCGCTACGTGCGGCACGTCCTATCCGAGCAGAACAATCTGGGCAACATGGAGCCGAGCATTCAGGTCTACCGGGTCGATACCCGGGGCGACCGCTCCCTGACCCTCCGCCATTATCAGCACGACCGGCGTCCCTTGGGCGACACCACCCACGAGATGCTGAAGCACGTCCGCCGCTTGTGGGGCTTCAAGGTGCGGCTGGAGACCGTGGATAAGAATGGGCGGACGGTGAAGGCTTACGAGTGTGAATAACGCTCAAGTCGGGAGAGGGTCGTGGGAGTGGGCTTCAGCCCACGATCAGACTCGGCTGTCGTG
>NZ_JBTEKS010000092.1:0-13277 GCF_054333355.1 Methylomagnum sp.
ACTCGGTTTTCAAAACCGAGTCGGCCTTTCTCTTGGAGCCGCACACTCATTTTGAAAATGTCCTGGCCAAGATCAGCCACCAGTCGCCTGACCGGGGGCCAGCCCCGCCCCCATCATGGCGGTGAACTCATCGGCGCACACCGCGCCGCTGAATAGAAACCCCTGATACTCCCCGCAGCCTATCTCGCGCAGAAACGCCACCTGCGCCTCGTTCTCCACCCCTTCCGCGATGACCTTGAGATTAAGGCTATGGGCCATGGCGGCAACGGCCCGGACGATGGCCGCGTCATTGGGATCGGTGGGCACATCCTTGACGAAGGAGCGGTCGATCTTGAGCGCGTCCACCGGGAAGCGTTTCAGATAGCTCAGGGAGGAATAGCCCACGCCGAAATCGTCCACCGAAATCCGCACGCCCAAGACTTTCAGCCGGTTCAGGATGTCCACCACCATTTCGCTGCGCTGCATGAGGGTGGCCTCGGTCACTTCGATTTCCAGCCAGCCGCCGTCGAGTCCGAACTCCCGCAGCAGGGCCGCCACTTGGTCGGGGAAATCGGGCTGATGGAACTGGCGGGGCGAGATGTTCACCGAAATGGGCACGTCGGTGCCGGTGGGCAAGCCCCGCGCCCGCCATGCCTTGCGCTGGCCGCAGGCCACCCGCAGCACCCACCTTCCCAGGGCGACAATCAGGTTGGATTCTTCGGCCACCGCCAGGAACCGCTCGGGCAGCAACCAGCCCAGCTTCGGATGGCGCCAGCGCAGCAAGGCTTCGGCGCCGACAATGCGGCCCGTGAAAACATCCACCCTCGGCTGGTAATGCAATTCCAGCTCGTCGCGCTCCAAGGCTTTGCGCAAGTCGCTTTGCATTTCCAATTGGGCCAAGCTGGCGGCACTCATTTCCGGCGCATAGAAACGCTGCCCATCCCCGCCATGTTTCTTGGCGTGATACATGGCGGTGTCGGCGTTCTTGATGAGGTCTTCCGGCGTATCCCCATCCCAAGGGTACAGGGCGATGCCGATGCTCGGCCCCACCACGATGTCCCGGCCTTTCAGATGGAACGGCTCGACGAATTGGCGGCGCAGCTTGGCGGAAATGGCGTTCACCGCCGCCATCGCCTGGGCGGAATCCGGCCCGATCTGGCTCAGACACAGCACGAACTCGTCCCCACCCAAGCGGGCCACCGTGTCCCCGTCCCGCACGCAGGCATTCAGGCGGCCGGCGGTTTCCAGCAACACCTGATCGCCCGCGTCGTGGCCCAGGGAATCGTTGATGGCCTTGAAGCGGTCCAGGTCCAGGAAGATGACCGCCAGGCTTTGGCCGCCGCGGCGGGCCGTGCGCAGCGCCGCCGCCAGCCGGTTGAGGAACGCCCCGCGATTGGCCAGCCCGGTCAGGTGGTCGTTGTAGGCCAGATATTCGATATGCTCCTGGGCCTGCTTGAACGCGCTGATGTCGGTGAAGATCCCCACGTAATGGACCAGCTTGCCCTGCTCGCCATGCACCGCCCGGATGCTCAGCCATTCGGGGTAAACCTCCCCGGCCTTGGTGCGGTTCCAGATTTCCCCCTGCCACTCGCCCCGCTCGGCGAGGCTGCGCCACATGGCCTGATAGAAGGCCTGGTCCTGTCGACCGGAATTAAGGAGGCTCGGATCGCGCCCCTTGGCCTCGTCCTCCCGATAGCCGGTGATGGTCTCGAAAGCCCGGTTGACCCGCATGATGCGGCCCTCCGCGTCAGTGACGAGAATGCCCTCCCCGGCGTGGCGGAACACCACATCGGACAGGCGCAACTGATCCTCCATGCGCTTCCGCCGCAACAAGGCGCCCAACGTGCTGCCCACCGCCTTGAGGAACGACGCCTCATGCTCGGAATAGACATGGCCCGCCTCCACATACAGCACCAGCACGCCGAGGGTGTCGCCGCCCAGCCCGACGGGCACGCAGTAATGACCGTGGTTGACCATGCCCTCATAGCAAATCTCATGGCGGGCATCGACGCCATCCACGAACAGCAATTCGCCACTGGCGGCCACCCGCCCGCACAAGCAATGCCCCAGCACCACCCGCGCACAGGCGGACTCAATCGGCGGGCCGAGGTTCCGGCTGACCTTGAGCGCCAAGTCGCCCCGCGCCTCGTCCAACAGGAAGATTCCGCCACGGGGCAACAAGCCCAGCCAGGGGATGGACAGCACAACGTCCAACACCTTCGATAGCAACTCGTCCGGCGAATAGCGGTCGAGGGGGAAATTGAGCAGCGCGTTGAGCGCCGATTGGTGATCGAAGCCGAACCGCAGCTCCTGCCGGGCCTGCTCCAGCCGTCGGCTTTCGCGCCGCAAGCGAAACAGGATCGGCAGCAGGAACAGCCCCAGCAACAGGCCATTGAGGCTCCACAAGCTGGGCGCGGAATACGAACCCGTGGCCGACAAGCCATCGAGCAAGGCCACAATCGCGGTCTCGCCGCCAACGATCAGAGCCAACAGCCGCCAGACGGAATGCACGGTGTCGGCCAATGAAAAAAACAGCGTCAGGAACAACAGCAGAAACGCGACCCCCGCCACCAGCCCCGGCAAGGCTAGGCCGTGGAACGCCCAGGGTCCGGGCAGGGAAACGCTGTCCGGCGCGAACTCCGCCGCCGCCATGCCCGCATAATGCATTCCGCTGACGGCGATGCCCATGACCATGGCCGCTCCGACCTGGCTCCAGCGGTGGCGCGGCGGCGAACGGAACGTGAAACACAGCCCCGCGCTGGAAGCGGCGAACGCAATCAACAGGGACATCGCGAACCAGCCGGGGCGATAGTGGATCGGGGGGGATAGGCACAACGCCGCCATGCCCGTGTAATGCATGGCGGCGATGCCCGCGCCCATGCACAAGCCACCAAACAACAGCCGCCAGAGGTTCCCCGCGCCATGACGCATCAGGCCGAAGGACAAGAGCGAGCCAGCGAACACCGGCAGCAGGGACAGGAGGGTCAAGAGGGCGTCGTAGAGGAGGCTGATCGGCGGGTGGAACGCCAGCATGGCGATGAAATGGATGGCCCAGACACCGCCCGCCATCGTCGCGGCGGGCAGCGCCCGCCCCGCCCAGCCCGCGCCGCTTCTGTGGGCCAAGGCCAGCGAGGTGAACGACGCCAGGATGGCAATCGACACCGAGAGAGCGACCAAGCGAAGATCGTAATAAGCCGCCATGCGTAAAACCCTAGAGCGCGTGAGCCGACCAATGGGCCGAGACTGTCAAGCGCTGCATTTATTTATTTGCAGTTTAGCAGGGGCGAGGCCGTCCGCATCTTCCGGCGGAACCGCGCCAAGCCGGGCCATCGCGCCATATCGACTGGTCGCGCTGCGCGTAACGCTGCGGAATCGAAGCCCGCCCTGAGCGTGGTTGAAGAGCATGAACAGACGACTTCATCCCACCGCGGCCACCGCCTCCGAGGCCGCTCGACTTGAGGGACTTTCGATAATGCCAAACGCATCACGATCTATATTCCATTCTGCCAAGCCAGTCACGCTTTCAATTCCAGCAATCGCTAATATTAGCGCCCGGTAACGCGCCCCGAGTTCATTGCGCCGACCCGTCGGCAATATTCGTAAAAATCCGCGAACTCCGGCTTTTTTGGAGAATCTTCGCGAAACCGAGGCCGCATTACCGGCCATACCGGACAGCATGGTCAATCCGGGAAGCATGGAAGCTTCCCCCAAGCGAGATTGAACACACGCCCAAGCAACACGGAGAAACATCCATGCCTAAGCCCATCATCGACCGCCGACTGGCTTTGTCGGCCTTGGCCGCTTGCCTAATCCCACCGAATCTGGCCAGTGCCGAACCGCCCGCCGGTCGCCTGCTGGCCTCCCAGTGCGGCCAATGCCATGGCACCAACGGCAACGCCGTGTCCGGCTTCGAATCCTTGGCCGGGAAAAGCGCTTCCGAGATTTACCACGAAGTCATGGAAATGCACGACCCCAAGCGCCCCGTGGAATCCATCATGGACATGCAGGCCCGTGGCTACACCCCGGAACAGCTTTGGGCCATCTCCCAGTACCTCGCCACTCAGCCGCGCACGTCCAGCCGCCGCTGATTCCGCAATCAACCTCTTAACCGGCTTACTCGGGAGATAAATCCATGACCTCCTTCAACAGACGAGAATTCCTGAAATTAACCGGCGCGGCCTCCCTGGCGGCCACGCTCCCCACCGGCAGCAAGCTGGCCAAGGCCGGCCCGATCCCCAAGGTGCTTGTGATCGGCGGCGGCTTCGGCGGCGCGACGGTGGCCAAATACCTCCGGCTGTGGAGCAACCGCAGCGTCGATGTCACCCTCGTGGACCCCCGGGCTGGCGTCACGACGGGGGACGGCCATTACTCCTGCATCTTGTCGAACCTCGTGGTCACGGGCCAGCTCGGCCTGAGCCGCGTCCTCATCGGCTATTCCAACCTGAAGAATGTCCACGGCGTGAACCTGGTCAAGGGCAGCGCCATCGGACTCGATCCGGTGGGCCGCAAGGTCGCGGTCTCGCTGGCCGGCGGCGGCACCCAGGAGCTTCCCTACGATCATGTGGTGCTATCCCCCGGCATCGACTTCATCGCCCCACCCGGCAGTTGGGACGCGAATCTCACTCCCCACGCCTGGCAGGCCGGGCCGCAGACGACGCTGCTGAAAACCCAGCTCAGCGCCATGACGAGCAAGGGCACCTTCATCATGACCATCCCGAAGTCTCCCTATCGTTGCCCGCCCGGCCCCTACGAGCGGGCCTGCGTCGTCGCCAATTACCTCAAGGCCAAACGCAGCGGCGCCAAGCTCATCGTGCTGGACGAGAACCCCAGCATCCAGGCCGAGCCGGTGGCTTTCGGCAACGCCTTCGCCCAGCGCTATGCGGGCGTGCTCACCTATTACACGAACGTGGTCATCAACAGCGTCGATTCCGGACAGAAGCGCATCGACACCAATGTGGGCGCCTGGGACAAGACCAACGCCAATGGCAAAGGCAAGGTCGAATGCCTGAACATCATCCCCAGGCAAAAAGCCGGCAAGATCGTGTTCGACGCGGGTTTGCCGCTGGACGCCCCCGGGCGCTGGGCGAAGATCGACCCGCTCACCTATGCCTCGACCGGCTTCCCCGATGTGCATATCATCGGCGACGCTCAGGCGTCCGCCGTGCCCACCCCGGCACCGAACCCCATGCCAGCGGCCCAGCCCAAGTCCGGCAGCATGGCGAACTCCCAGGCCAAGGTCTGCGCCGACGCCATCCTCCGCGCCCTCAACGGGGAAATGCCCGATCCTCAGCCGACCACCAACTCGGCCTGCTACAGCCCCATCGACGACAAGACCGCCTCCTGGCTGACCGCCGGGTATCAGTACGACCCCACCCTCGGCATGATGGTCCGGGTGGCGGAATCCTTCGGCGAGGCGCCGAACGTGTCGGGCGACAACTACGAGGACATGTACGCCTGGGCCGACAACATCTTCGCGGACTCCTTCAAATAGGGCGAAGCCAATCACGAAAAAAGCTCGTAGGTCGGGCATGAACCATGCCCGACCCGCTCCCGGCCAAGGCGTCTAAAGCCCCGCTCGCCCTCCCGCCTCCAACGCCAGCAACTTCGGCATGATGCCCGGCCCCACATGCAGTTGCGGCAGGGACGGCTCCTTGCGCTCGCCCTTCTCCCGCCGCTCGATCCATAGCCGGGCCTTGCCGAACGCTTCGATGAACGAATGGGTTTCCTGTAGCGCCTGGACGAAATACGCCTCGCCGAAATAAGTGAACTCGGATTCCGTGCCGCAGCCGAAGGACGTCCGGTCGCGGCTGGCGGCGGTGAGAATCAGCGAATTATCGTCCTTGAGCACGTCCAGGAAGCCGCCGGAATAACACGCCGACACCACGATCACCCGATTCTTTATCCCCGCTTGATCCAGCAATTCCTTCAAGCGGGTGGCCGGCAGATCGTTCAGCGGCAGGGGCCAGAACCGCACCGAAAGCTGGTGGTCGCGGGAGCCATGGGAGGTCAGGAACAGGAACAGCACGTCCTCGTCCCGGTTCATGCGCTGCGCCACCGCGTGCAGCGCGGCCTCCAGATTATGGCCATTGGCGATGGGCAGGCGGTCGGCGCTGGCGGGGCTGTTGACCAAGCTCAGGGAGCGGCCCGCCGTGCCGAACCGGCGGTCGAACAAGTCCTTGGCGTACTCGACCTCGTGGGCGAACACAGGCTCGTTGGCCTGCCCCGCGAACCCCACGAAATACAAATCGGTAATGCCGGGACGCCCGGCGGCCAGCGGCTTCACCGCCTCATCCAGCAAGCGGGCCTGCCGGTAGAACAACTCCTCGCCATCCAGCCTGGGCGGCTGCGCCGTCTGTTCGGTCTCGTCCGGGGCGGGATAGAACAATTCTTGTTCCGGCAAGGCATGGACGGCCACGAAGTTGAACAGGGCATACACGGCCAGGGCGGGCAAGGCCGCCACCTTCGGGCAGCCGTACACCCGCACCATCGCCCGGAACACGAAGCCGAGATTCCAGACGAGGCAGACGAAATAAAGCCCCGCCACCCAGCGCCCCGCCTCGTCGGCCACACCAATCCCCGCCAGATACACCAGCGCATACACCAGCGAGTACAGGGCGGTCGAAACCCATTCCGCCGCCGCCACCATCACCAGCCAGCGCAGCAAGTCCCCGCCCCGCGCCAGCAATCCGCCCACCGCCGCGCCGCTCAGCAGGAACAGCAGCGCCGACGCGCTGTAATCGGTGAGTCCAGACGGGTTGAACTCGGCACCGGGACCGGCCAGGACATACTCCATGGCGGCCAGCAGCGAGGTCTGCGCCAGCAGCAATAAGGCCAATTGACTGGCGCTGGGCCTGAATTCGTCCGCCCGGACGGCCCGAAACACCGCGCAGCGATAGCCCGCCCGCAAATTGGCCCAGAGGTCCGCCCACAGCCGGGTCCGAATGGCGGACAGGGGCGGCGCGGCGGGCACAGACCGCCCCCGGTTGTCCGGGTGATCCGCCCACAGCGCCCGGACCTCGGCGGCGAACGCCTCGACCTCGGCGGGATCGGCGAACACCACTTTCGGCAGAATCAGGCGGCGCTCGGCGCTGGCGTAGAGATACCAGTAATCGCCGGCCTCTTCGAAAGCCAGCACATCCGGCCAGGCCATCAGCCCGTAATGGTCCCGCCGACTGACGGACACGCCCGCTGGCGCCAGCACGATGCCATAATTGCCGGACTCCGCCGCCAGCCACCGCCCGGATTTGCCTATATGCCGCCACAGCAGCCGCGCCCCATAGGCCAGGGCGAACAGCCCCGCCGCGAGCAGCGACTCCTTGGCCCGCCAGTCGGGAATCTCCGGCTGATGCGCCGCCAGCAGCCACAATCCCGCCAGCACGCCCGCCGCCACGCTGGTCCACACCAGCCCGCCGAAATCCCGCCAGCCCCGCCGGTGGCGCTCCAAATGTTCGAGAAAAATCCGCTGATCGGCGCGGGTCAGATTGAATCGTAGCTCCATTCCATAAACTCCCCGGTTGGGTAATGTGGCACAGCCGCCCGAAAACGAGGCGACCGCCCTGGGTGAATCAATCATGGAATAGCCGCCGCTCAAATGCCAGCCAGCCGACATGCGGCCTATTGCGCCACCGCCCGTGGCCCCGCCTTCAGGCGGCAACCGGGGGGCGAAGAGCCGACTGAAGCCGGGACCACGGGCGCTTAAGGCGATTTCCAGGAAAACACATACCTTTAGGATGGGTAGAGCGAAGCGAAACCCATCACCCTGTGTCCGGCTCGATGGGTTTCGCGAGTACGCTCCACCCATCCTACATCCAGATCAGCGGTGACAAGCATTTTCGGAAACCGCCTAAATTGGATGGCGGACACGGGAACGGTTCCAGCCCTCCCGCAGTCGCACCCAATGGAAGCGCCCGGCACGGAACGCCGGGACGGCCAACAAGGAGGTTACGAAAATGAACTCAGGCAAGTTGTCGATGATTCTGGCCGGTTGTCTGGCGTGGAGCGGCAGCCAGGGCGGCGTGCGGTTCCACGCCGCGCTGAATGGCGCACAGGTTAGTCCAGCCCCGGTCAACACCACCGCGCGGGGCAATGTGGCGTTCAATTTCAGGGCGAACCTCTCCCGCCTGAGCTTCCGCCTGAAACTCCGCAAGGGAACCCGCTTCACATCGGCCCAGCTCCACTGCGCGCCGACCGGCGTGGTGGGTCCGGTGGTCGCGGACCTGCTGGGTTCCGGGGCGGGCGGGTGGAATGGAAGCCTGGCTATCGGTGCCGCCTTGACCGCCGCCAATCTGGATCAAACGGCCAACTGTGCCGCCGCCATCGGCCAACCCATCATCACCCTGGCCGACCTCGCCGCCGCCATGAGGGATGGGCAAATCTATGTGGTCGTCCCGTCCGCCGCCCATCCCGATGGCGAAATCCGGGGCCAGATCGAACCCTCGACCTCGATCACGCCTCCCGCCATACCCTTCACCCCCGGACCCTCCGTCGTCGCCACAGAGCCCCGCACCAGCCTCGGCGTCATTTCCACGCCCACCGCCCTGGTGGCACCCATCGTCCAGCGCGCGAGCTTGCCGACCTATTTCAACCCGCCCTGCCCCTCGAGCTTGAATCCACAATGCTCGCCGACCTCGTTCAATCCGCCCTGCCCGTCCACGTTCGGCGCGCCCTGCTCCACAAACACCAACCCCGCGCTGATGCCGGTCGCGACGGTTTTTCCCTTTACCACGGTGACAACGGTTTCAACCATCACCGTCAGGTAGAGGTGCCAGGCAATCGCGCTATCTCCCTCTCGCCTTTGGGAGAGGGTTGGGGTGAGGGTATCCAATCAGGGATTTAGCGCTTTTCCGCCTCCACCCTGAGATCGAATCCGTGATTTTTAGGGGAAATCTCATTTTTAACACCCTCACCCTGACCCTCTCCCAGAGGGAGAGGGGAAAAACAGCGGCTCCCGGCATAGCGCGATTGCCCTGAGGTAGGCGCGGGCCGAAGTCCGCCCCACAGCAAGCTTGGGAAACACGGGAGGTTATCGCCTAAAATCCCCGCTCCCTCCCAACCTAGGCGACACCGTGAACACCAAGCTCAGCCCCATCGAAGCCCGCCTCATCGGCGTTCTCATCGAAAAAGAAATCACCACGCCCGACCAATACCCGCTGTCCCTCAACGCCCTCACCAATGCCTGCAACCAGAAAAGCAACCGCGACCCGATCCTCGACCTGGACGAGACGACGGTCCAGCAAGCCCTGGATGGCCTGACCAAGCGCTACCTCGTCAGCAGCCTCTCCGGCCACGGCGTCCGCGTCATCAAATACCGGCACCGCTTCTGCAACACCGATTTCGGCGAACTGCAACTCTCCAAGCGGGCCACCGCCATCCTCTGCGAACTGCTGCTGCGCGGGCCGCAGACGCCCGGCGAACTCCGCACCCGCTGCGAGCGGCTGTGCAAATTAAGCGATGTGAGCGAGGTGGAGAACGTCCTCGCCGATCTCATGGCGCGGGAAGAGCCGCTGGTGGAGAAGCTGCCCCGCGAACCGGGCAAGCGGGAGAACCGTTACGCCCACCTCTTCGGCGACGGCTCCCAGCCCTTGACCGGCGCCGGGGAGGCCAGGGAGGCCACGCCAAGCCGGGACATGGCGGAAGCGGACCGGGAGCGGCTGGACGCACTGGAAGCCTTGGTCATGGAACTGGGCGGCGAGGTGGCGCGGCTACGGAAGCAAGTCGAAGCCTGGGCGGGATAGTCCGCCGCCTGATCTGCAAGCCCGGTATTTCGTAGGGTGGGTTAGGCGCACGCCTGACGAACCTGCCACCACTGTTGAACTCGTTATGCGCCGTAACCCACCATCCCGGTTGGCATAGTGGTTTACGGCGCACGGTAATAGTGACCGTCGTATCAGCTTCCTCATAGCGTGCGCCTAACCCACCCTGCAAGGGCTGCCCAAGTTGACCCGCAAGGCGATTCAAAAAATGTTCGGCTTCGATAAATTCGATTTCAAACAGACGGCGTTCTATCAGGAAGCCTTCGGCGAGGGACGGTCAGAGGGACGCTCCGAGGGGGAAGCGCTCATGTTGTTGCGCCAGCTGGAACGCAAATTCCGCCCCCTGCCGGATTCCGTGCGGCAACGCATTCTTTCAGCCGACGCCGACACGTTGCTGGTGTGGGGGGAACGGGTTCTGGATGCGAAAACCTTGGCCGATGTTTGGGATAACTGACGGCGACCCAATCCACCGACAGGAGCGGCTAGGCCCAAGCGTGCCGCCGCTCCCGCCCTCCATAGGCCCGCCCTCAAGCCTTCAGCACCACTTTGATGCACTCGTCTTCCTTGTTGCAGAAGAGTTCGTAGCCCAAGGGCGCGTCCTCCAGCCGCAGCCGGTGCGTGACGATGAAGCTGGGATCGATTTCCCCCTCCCGTATCCTTTCCAACAAGGGCCGCAGATAGCGTTGCGCATGGGTCTGGCCGGTCTTGATGGTCAGCGCCTTATTCATGACGGCGCCGAAGGGAATCTTGTCTAGGAAGCCGCCATACACCCCCGGCACCGACACTGTGCCGCCGTTCCGGCACGCCAGGATGGCTTCCCGCAGGACGATGGGCCGGTCGGTCTCCAACATCACCGCCTGCTTGGCGCGGTCATAGGCGTACTGGACGCCGTGCCCGTGCGCTTCCATGCCCACGGCGTCGATGCAGGCATCCGGCCCGCGCCCGCCGGTCGCTTCCCGCAGGGTGTCGATCACGCTGTCCACCTCCATGTAATTGATGGTGTCCGCCCCGCCGTGCGCCCGCGCCATGTTCAGCCGCTCGGGGATGCGGTCGATGGCGATGACCCGCTCGGCGCCCTGCATGAAAGCGCTCTTGATGGTGAGCAGGCCCACCGGCCCGCAGCCCCACACCGCGACGGTATCGCCGGGCTGGATGTCGCAGTTCTCCGCCGCCATCCAGGCCGTCGGGAAGACGTCCGACAGGAACAAGACCTGCTCGTCGGAGAAGCCATTCTCGATCTTGACCGGCCCGACATCGGCGAACGGCACCCGCACGAATTCCGCCTGTCCGCCGGAATAGCCGCCCACCAAATGGGAATAGCCGAAGATGCCGGCGGGCGAGTGGCCCCAGAGCTTCTCCGCCATGACGGCGTTGGGGTTGGAGTTCTCGCACAGGGAATACAGCTCCTTCTTGCAGAAGAAGCAATTGCCACAAGAAATGGGGAACGGCACCACCACCCGGTCGCCCACCTTGAGGTTATTGACGCCCTTGCCCACATCGACCACCTCGCCCATGAATTCGTGGCCGAGGATGTCGCCCTTCTCCATGGCCGGGATGAAGCCGTTGTAGAGGTGCAGGTCCGAGCCGCAAATCGCCGTCGAGGTGACTCTGACGATGGCGTCGCGGGGATTGAGAAGCGCTGGATCGGGCACCTGCTCCACCCGGATGTCGTTCTTGCCGAACCAACAGGTTGCTTTCATGGCATGACTCCTTTTGCCAAATTGATTGGGCCATGTAGGCTGGGTTGGAGCTTTGCGGAAACCCAGCGGTGCCATCGCAGGGACGCTGGGTTTCGTGCCTCAACCCAGCCTACACGGGAATAGCGGTATCAGGCTCTCACGTACTCGTCATATTTCCGCGAAGTACCCCGCGCGCGCCCAGCGGATTGCCCCTCGGTCCGGGCGATTTCGCCGGTTTCCATCAATTGCTTGAAGCGGTGCAGGTCGCCGGCCATGTGCTTTTCGGGGGACTGGCCGAACAACTTGGCGACCGCCGCGCCCAGGGCACCCGCAGGCGGGTGGTAATCCATCGCCACCCGCACCACCGTGCCCCGCCCGCCCGGCGCGGGTTCGAAACGCACCCAGCCGGCACTGTCCATGTCGGAACCCGCTAGCGACTGCCACGCGATGAAGCGGTTCGGCTGATCCTGGGTAATCTCCGCGTCCCACTTTATCCGCATCCCCGCCGGTCCTTTCGCCACCCAGTGGGAACGGTTCGGGCCAATATTGCGGACGGATTCCAGGTGATTCATGAATTGCGGCAGGCGCTCCAGGTCGCGCCAGAATTGATAAAGCACTTCCGGCGGGCGGTCGATGACGATGCTGCGCTCGGCGTGCAGAGCGCCATCCATCGCGCCGTCGCCCTGGCTCAAGCGTCGGCTACACATCACATCCAAAGCCGTCACCCCGGCCACGGCGGCGGTCGCCAGCGCCGCCCCGCCGCGCCTTGGGTTGTCCGACGTCAGCGCCGACCCCAGCAAAGCCAAGTCCATCACATCGCCCGCCACCCGCGCCTGTAGCCAACCGGCGGGCCGCTGTTCCGCGAGGATGCCCACGCCGCTGGCGATTTCCCGCATCCCAAACAGCCGCACCAGATTCCGCCGCCCACGCAGCCCCAGGCGATTGGCGATCCGCTGCGGCGCCGCCACCTCCATCAGCCCCAGGCCGATGCTGAACCATCCCAAACCACGCGCCAGTTGCCTTTCATCCATGAGCGTTGCTCCTTGTGGAAAGTGGAAAGAAACCGAACCGTTAGCTTTTTACGACCACAAAACGGGCGGGGCATTCCCGGCGGCCGGGAAGTTTTCGCCAGCTTCCCGGCCCTCTCTTTCCCGCTTCGGCGCGAACCGGCTTGGAATCCAAGGCTTGCTTTGGACAAGCTCAAAGCCACCCAAGGCAAGAGGTCGGGAGGGCATGAGTACATGCCCTCCCGACGGGACTCCACCGCCCGCTTAATCCGGTGGTGGGTTTTATTTGATTTATCCCATTGGAGCGCGGGCCTCTGGCCCGCGAGCGGGCGGGACGCCCGCACTCCGACCGCATTGCCGCCAACCACATTAACCCACCTCCGCTTAATCCAATGATAAGTGTCAAGACCCGTGGGGTTATCCACCACCGAAACGAACAAATCGGGCCTTTTCTTGCGCCACTCGGCGAGGGCCTGGACGGGGACGACATGGCCCGGTGCCCGCTGGGGGATGGCGTGGTTGTAGAGGTCGGCGCAGCGTCGTGGCGGGGCCCTCGGTGGAATCGAAGCGGGTGGTCCGCAGCACGTCGGCGATCCGGCCGTTGAAGCGCTCGACCATGCCGTTGGTCTGATCCCGCCCGGGCGGGATCAGGCGGTGTTCGATGCCGTGTTCGGCGCAGCCCTGGAGGCTGGGCAAGGCGGCCCGCACCCAATGTGAAAAGGCCTCCACGAAGGGTCCGGCTTCAGCCGCCCGAACACCTTGCCGAGGCTGTCATGGGAGGGGTTCCGTTGGGCAGTTCCAGGAAGCCACGAAACCAGGCATCCTCTTCCATGGCGGAATCCTCCATGCCGACCCAGCCC